>CAZQZE010000101.1:0-8403 GCA_964597715.1 uncultured Halobacteriales archaeon | reverse complement strand
AAGGTGGCGAGCGTCTCCGCGGTTGTCCCCGACCGGGAGACGACGTTGACCGCCGTCTCGGCCAGCGGCAGGCTCGCGAGTATTTCGCGCGTGTGTGCGGGGTCGACGTTGTCCAGTACCCGGTGGGCAACCTCGCTGGGGCCGAGTGCGGCCGAAACCGTGGCCGCACCCAGCGCGCTGCCCCCGATGCCGACCGTGAGGACGGCCTGGCTGTCGGCGAGTGGCGCGACCACCTCGCGGATGGCGGCGGGGTCCGTCCGCTCGGGGAGGTTCAACGCGGCGTAGCCGAACTCCCCCGCCTCGCGGCCGGCGGCGATGCGGTCGTGGGCCTCGGCGGCCCGGCCGTCGAGGTCGTCGAGGGCCGCCTCCGACAGGCCGGGGTCGGCCTCGACGGCGAGGGCGTTGCCGATGTCGACGTTCATATCGCCCGCTTGCTCGCCGGGGATATAGGCCTCACGCTGCGGGGTGCCGGGCCGCGGCCGGCGACACGAGCGACGGGCTGAAAGCCGGCGCCGGTGTAGGGTAGGGTATGAGTGATTACGCCGAGCGGCTGCGGGCGAACCGCACCGAGAAAGACGAGTTCTTCGCCGAGCACCCGCAGTCGCCGATTCCGCCCGAACACCGCGAGGGGTTCGAGGGGCTGGACTACTTCCCGCCGGACCCCGACTACCGCGTGAGCGCGACCGTCGAGGTCCACGACGACCCCGAACCCGTCGAGATGGCCACCAGCGACGGCCGGACGGTCCGCTACGAGCGCGTCGCCACCTTCGGCTTCGAACTCGACGGCGAGTCGGTACGCCTGCACGGCTACCGCCAGGACGGCGGCGCCGACGAGCCGGTCTTTGTGCCGTTCCGGGACAAGACGACCGGCCAGGAGAGCTACGCCGACGGCCGCTACATGGAACTGGAGGTGGAGGGGGCCCTCGCGGACGACACCGAGGTGACACTCGATTTCAATCTCGCCTACTCCCCGTTCTGTGCCTACAGCGAGACCTTCTCGTGCCCGCTACCACCCGAGGAGAACTGGCTGGAGACCGCAGTCCGGGCCGGCGAGCGGACGCCCGAGATGTAACGCTTAATTGACCGCCAGCACTACCAGCGGATAATGAGCGAGGGCGAAGACGGCGCAGCAGAGCCGGCAGGCGCGGTCAGCGGTGACGGCACGGCCGGCCCGAACGACGTGGCGAGCCCCGACGGCGGCGTCGCAACGGGTGGCGAGGAGGAACGCGGGACCGACAGCCCGGAGGACAGTTACGGCGGCTTCTTCGGCGCCTATCCCTACGCCTTCCGGCATAGCGAGTCGCGACTGTTTCGCTCCTACGTCGTCCTCGGCGGGCTGGTGACGGCGCTGGTGGTCGTCTTCTTCGTGACGGCGCTCGTCACGCTGATCGCCAATACGGTCGGGACCGCCGGCGGGACCTTCACCTTCGTCCGGGCGTTCTACATCGTGGTCGGGCTGGCCGTCGTCGCGCCGCTGGCCGCGCCGGTCCTGCTGGTCGCCCGGCGACACCGCCGCGTGGGGGCGAGCACCGACTACGACGGCGCGCTGGCCGCCGGCGGCTATCTCTTTCTGTTTGCCCTCTATCTCGGGCTCGTGGTCTCGGCGCCGCCGGGGGCCAGGAGCGAGCCGCCGGCCATCGTCGCCCCGGCCGTCGAGTTTCTCTACGGCCTGCCGCCGGCCGCCGGCGCGGTGCCGCCGCTCGTGGCCATCGTGTTCGGCTACCTTCTTCACCGACACTACGGGTAACCCGGGCTGCGAGCCCGTCCTTGGCAGCTAGCCGGCCGGGGAGCGAAACCGGCAAGAGCCACTCGCGGCTACAGTGTGGCATGAGCGAGGAGTCCAACGGCGGGGAGGGACCCACCCCTGGCGCCGGTAGTGAGGGGGACGACCGACAGGAGGGCACATTCATCGTCACACACGTCGACGAGGGGACGGCAGTGTTACAGGATGTCAACAGCGGCGGGGTCCACACGCTCGCGGAGAACCCCGACCTGGAGGTCCACGAGGTGCTCGACGCGACGTTGGCGGTCCAACCCCCGATGGAGGTGGTCTGGACGGTCGCGGAGCTCCGCGACCGGCGGACCATCGACGTCGAACACAGTCCCGAACAGCCGACACAGCAGGCCAGAGAGCTGGCGGCCGAGCAGGAGGTTGGGGAGCTGACCACCCGCGAGCGGGCCGGGGACGGGGAACTACACGTCATCTCGGTCCCGCCCGGGCGAACTGAACAGGCCGTGGCCGACGTGGTGGAGGACGAGACGACACTGACCCGGGCGGCCAGGCTTGGCGTCAACCGGGTCGAGGTCCGGGCCGCCGAGGGCGTCCTCAGCGTGCGCTACCTGCCCTGAGTGGCGACCGTCGCGGGCCCGAACACCGTCCGCCGGCGGGCCGGGAGACGATTACCGAAGGCTTATTTCAGCCGGTCGCACACAGGGGCGCATGGTCGATGTCACGGTGCCGGACGCCGACTACGAGCCCTACAACAACCGTCAGCTGGCGCTGGTGCCGCTTGCGGTGTTGGTCATCGCGCTCGTGGTCATCGGCGGCCGGTACGTGATGGACGGCACACCTGTCGAACTCGGCTTTGCGTTTACCGGCGGCTCCGAGATCCGGTTCACGACCGGGGCGTCGCTCGAACAGGTCCGAGCGACGTTTCAAGGGGTGACTGTCGACTCCATCCAGCCCGCCTCCGGCGAGACGTTCATCCTCACGACGCAGGCGACTGACACCGCCGCGGTCGAGGAACTCATCCGGGGCGCCGGCTACGAGATCCAGCAGGTCCAGAGCCGGTCGGCGACCTTCGGGACGAGCGCACAGCAGCAGACACTGGTCGGTCTGGGTGTTGCCTTTGCCGGGATGAGCGTGCTCGTCGGGCTCATGTTCCGGGCGTTCGTCCCCTCGGTGGCCGTTGTGCTCTCCGCGTTCTCCGACATCGTGGTCCCCGTCGCGGTGATGAATCTCCTGGGGATGGAGCTCACACTCGGCGCAGTCGCCGCGTTGCTGATGCTCATCGGGTACTCGGTGGACTCGGATATCCTGCTGAACAACCACATCCTCCGGCGGCGCGGGAGCTTCTACGAGAGTGCCTACCGCGCCCGCCGGACCGGGGTGACGATGACCCTGACCTCCATCTCCGCGATGACCGTCATGGGGACCGTCTCGGCGGTGCTCACTATCCCGCTGTTGCCGGCTGTCGGGTTGATCCTCGCCGTCGGGTTGACCGTCGACCTGATGAACACCTACCTGCTGAACATGAGCCTACTGCGCTACTACAAGTACGAAGGGGTCGCGAAATGAATCTCCGCGAGAACTGGCGGATCACCCTGCTCGCCCTGCTGTTGGTCACGAGTGGCGTCCTCCTGTTTGCCTCCTCCGGCGAGACCGAGGGGCCGACAAACCTCCAGTACGGGCTGGAGTTGGACGGTGGCACCCGTCTCCGTGCCGACCTGGTCGGGCTGACCGCCGAGGACGTCGGCGGGGTCACCGCCGACAACGTCGGCGAGGTCGAACAGCAGATTGCGGCCGAGCTCGGGCTCGACCAGATCGACGTGACTGTCCGCCGGACCAGCCAGTCGGCGGCCACCGTCGAGGCGTTCGACGAGGGCGTCACCGAGTCCGAGTTTCTGACAGCGCTACGGGCCGTTGGGCTCGACGCCTCGGGCGAGCGCATCCGGGCCGGGGTCACCGAGCAGACCCGTGAGGTGGCGACGAGCGTCCTGGAGCGGCGGATCAATCAGGGCGGGCTGACCGGCGGTACGGTGACGACAGTCTCCTCGGGGACCGGGAACGTCTTTGTCGTCGCGGAGGTGCCGGGTGCGAACCGGTCGGAGGTGTTACAGCTCATCGGCCAGCCCGGTCGGGTCCAGATCGTCGCGACCTACCCCGCCGAAACCGACAATGGCACCGTCACCCGGCGGACATCGCTGCTGACCCAGGGTGACTTCGCCGGCATCCGGCCGGCACAGCAGGCGAGTCAGGGGAGCCCGCCGCGGGTGCCGGTGACGCTGACCGAGCCCGCCGCCGAGGACTTCACGAACGCCATGCAGGAGTTCGGCTTTACCGGCCCGGGGGTCAACGGGTGCAACCAGGAGGCCGCCTACAACGGGACCGGTGACCCCGGGCACTGCCTGCTGACTGTCGTCGACGGCGAGGTGACATACGCCGCCGACATGAGTGCGGGGCTGGCGGGTGACCTGCGGCCTGGCTCCGACGGCAGTGTGCCCTTCCTGCAGACCCGCGGATTCAGCATGAACACCAGGGCCTTCGAGGAGGCACAGAACCTGAAGCTCAACCTGGAGTCGGGGGCACTGCCGACCGAACTCGACATCCAGTCACAGCTGTTTCTCGCCCCCAGCCTCGCCCAGGCGTTCAAGCCGCTGGCACTGCTGACCGGGCTGGCGGCGTGGCTGACCGTGACGGGCGTTATCTTCTACCGCTACCGCGAGCCGAGGGTCGCGGTGCCGATGCTCGGTACTGCCGCCGCCGAGGTGTTCATCCTACTCGGCTTCGCGGCCGCCGTCGGGCTGGCGCTCGACCTCTCGCACATCGCCGGCTTCATCGCCGTCATCGGGACGGGGGTGGACGACCTGGTGATCATCGCCGACGAGGTGCTCCAGCGCGGGGAGATAAAGACCGGCCGGGTGTTCCAGAGCCGCTTTCGGAAGGCCTTCTGGGTGATCGGCGCGGCTGCCGCGACCACGATCATCGCGATGAGCCCGCTGGCCGTGCTCAGCCTCGGTGACCTCCAGGGCTTTGCCATCGTCACCATCGTCGGCGTCCTCATCGGCGTGCTCGTCACCCGGCCGGCCTACGGGAACATCCTCCGGAGACTCCTGCTAAGCGAGTAGGCGTCCGGGCGGGAGCCACCGTCCGCAACCGTCACCGACAAGCACGCCCACCTCCGAGTAGCGGTCATGATCCGCAACCTCGCCGCCACCGTCCAGGGGTTCACCAGCAACGTCTTTCTCGTGACCGGCGAGCGGACAGTGCTGGTCGACGCCGGCAACGACTTCGACGTCGTGAGCGCGGTCCGCGAACACGCCGAGGGGCTCGACGCGCTCGTGCTCACCCACACCCACTCCGACCACGTCGGGAACCTTCCGGACGTTGTCGAGGCCTTTGACGTCGACGTCTGGGGGTACGACACGGGCCAGGAGGGGGTCGACCAGCCGCTTACCGGGGGCGGGTCCGTCCGGCTGGGCGACGACAGCTACGAGGTCATCCACACCCCGGGACACAAGAACGACCACGTCTGTCTGTACGCGCCCGGCCCGGGCGTGCTCTTCGCGGGCGACCTGGTCTTTGCCAACGGCGGCTTTGGCCGGACAGACCTCGCTGAGGGGGACCGGGAGCTGTTGGTCGACAGCATCCAGCGGCTGCTCGAGCGTGTCGAGGCCCCGGAGGAGATGCACACCGGGCACGGGCCGAGCGTCGACCGCAACCCCAGCCAACACGTCGAACGCGCCCTGCAGGCCGCACAGATGCGGTAGTGGACTACGGGTGGCGGCAAGCCGGCCGCTACCAGTCCGCGACGGCCAGCAACTCGTCGTAGGCCGTCAGGTAGGCGCGCGCGACTGTCTCCGGGTCCGAGCGGTCCTCGCTCGGGAGTGCCGGCAGGCCGACCGTCGTCACGGGGTCGACGAGGTCCATCACGTCCCCGACGTGTTCCTCGAGTTGTCCCTCACGAGGGCCGCCGGCGACGACCGCACACCCCTTCCGGTAGCGGTCGCCGTCGACGACCCGGACGCGGGTTGGCTCCACGACCGCGACGGCGTCGGGGTCGATGTCCCGGAGCGGCCGGGCCACGTCGCCGTAGGACTCGACCACCGCCCGGTCGACGGCCGCGATATCCTCGCCAACGGCCGCCATCGCCGGCAGGTGGTAGGTCTCCATCGCGCGGTTCAGTTCGGACAGCGAGTCGACTGTGACGGCCTCCGCGAGCGGGAGACACTCCCGGAGCCGGTCGGGGAGTTGGCGGTCGCCGTTGACCACGTAGCGGTCCCCGGCGCGGTCGAGCAGAAACGTCCGGCCCCGGTGGCCAAGCGGTCCCGACCGGTCGGGGGTGGGCTCCCAGAGCCGGTGGACGGGGTTGACCGCCTCGGGGGCGAGGTCGCCCGGGCTGGCGGCCGCGAGCCGGCGGGCGTCCTTCCCGAACAGCCGGCCCTGGTCGACGGCGTGGCGGTAGTCGTCGTGGTGAAACCACCGGTCGTTGCCGGCGCGGGGTTTGAAGCCGATTGCACCGGTCCGGGCGAGTAACCCCGTCGAAAAGGTGGTCTTGCCGGCGTCGACCTCGCGGCTACCCGCGACCAGTACCGTCATGCCAGGCCGTAGAGACCGGGTTCGTCGTCGGCGGTCGGCTCGGCAAAGACGAACGCGTCGCGGTTGACAACCATCCACGGGATCGCCCAGTCGAGCAGGACGTCCTCGGTCCCCCGGTCGAGTTCGGTGTCGGGCGCGAGCCCCTGGAGGAGTCGGGCGACCTCGTAGACGGTGTAGAGCCTGTCAGCTTCGAGAACCTCGTCGGGCTCCTGAAAGGCGAGCGGTCGAACCTCGTCGACAGCGGAACGCGGGACTGGCATAGCGGGCGAAGGCAACGACGGCTGGTAAACACACCGGTCGTCGCCGGCAAGATTCTCTCACATATTTGTGCCAGCAGCCACAGTACTAGGTAATGCGTGATGGGCTGCCGGGCGTGCGGGGGGCAATCGCCGACGCGGTCGAGGACCCGCTCGCCGTCGTCGACGATGGCCGGATACTCGACGCCAACCGGGCGTTCCGGGAGTGGTTCGACGCCGACGAACCGACCGGTGAGGCGTTGGCTGCCGTGCTCGGGGACCACCAGCGGCTACACGAGCGTATCGAGACCGGGAAAGAGGGCGTCGTTCAGACCGAGTTCGCGGCAGGTACCCGTACCTTAGAGGTGCAGCTGTCACCGGTCTACGACGGCGGCACACGGGTCGGCCGGCTCGTCCACCTGCACGACGAGACCGACCGCGAGCAGCGGTATGGCCGTCTAGAGCGCGAGAACGAACAGCTCGACCGGTTTGCGAGCGTCATCTCCCACGACCTCCGGAACCCGCTCGATGTCGCACTCGGACGGACCAACGTCCTCAAAGAGCGGGTCGACGACCCCGAGGTCGTCGAACAACTCGAGTTGATAGGTGACGCTCACGACCGGATGCGACAGATCATCACCGACGTACTCAGCCTCGCCAGGGAGGGGGAGGAGATCGACACACGCGAGCCTGTCGGGGTCGCGAGCCTGGCGGCGGACGCCTGGGCGACCGTCGCAACCGAGGACGCGACGCTGACCGTCGCGGTCGACCACACTGTCTCCGCCGACCGTGACCGGCTGGCCCAGGCCTTCGAGAACCTCTTTCGGAACGCCGTCCAACACGCCGGTTCCGGGGTAACGGTCACCGTTGGAGGCCTCGACGGTGGCTTCTACGTCGCCGACGACGGGGTCGGCATCCCCCCGGAGGACCGCGAGCGCGTGTTCGAGCCGGGGTACACGGGCAGCGGCTCCGGGACTGGCCTCGGGCTGGTGATCGTGGAGAACGTCGTCGAGGCCCACGGCTGGGACCTAACGGTAACAGCGTCCGACGCCGGCGGCGCCCGCTTCGAGGTGACCGGCATCGACCGTCTAGCAGGCTGAGCGGGTGTGCCAGCACAGCGGACCGACGAGCGGGCTGGGGCATGGGCAACCGAGCACGGCTCTTAGCCTGCTGTGGTCGCATAACGTGGGTGTGTTGTCGACACTACGACAACGGCTAAGGGCACGCTTCGGTGACCAGTCCGACGAGGGGTCCAACGCCGAGTCCGGGAGCGCGGAGCGCTCGGAGCGAGACTCCGGGGCGCTACTGCACACCTGTCCGGACTGTGAAGAGGTCTCCGTGAGTGAGAAGGCACGGACCTGTTCGACGTGTGACCGGCAGACAGTCCCGGCACGAGAGGACTGAGCTCTCTCGTGCCTGAATCTGTGGGTCTCTGGAAAAAGGGATGTTGCATGGTGTGTCATGACACCTCTGAGCCCGGACCTCGGACGAAACCGGAGCCGCAGACCACAGGGTCCACCTCCACAGGAGACCGGCCGGCTTAAGAGCCGGGCCGGCGCAGTCGGGACATGGACGCGACGACGATCCACATGTGTCTGAACGTCTCCGACGCCGACCGCCTCGCCGACTGGTACGTCGAGAACCTCGACTTCGAGCACGCCTGGGAGTTCACCACCGCGGACGGGACCGGCCGGAACGTCTACGTCACCGACGGTGACGGCTTCGAACTCCAACTCTCCGATACCGAGGGTGAGGACGGGTTCGAGCAGGGGACCGCCTGGGACCACATCGCGGTCGGCGTCGAGAACGTCGACGCGGCCTTCGAGGCGGTCGACCACCACGGCGTCG
>CAZQZE010000100.1:0-8436 GCA_964597715.1 uncultured Halobacteriales archaeon | reverse complement strand
GTCGGCTCTCTCAGGTGGCTTTGTGTCGGGGGTCGGAGGGACTCGACCAGCATCCTGATTCCGGGGCTGGCTGACAGACAGCCCGTTCCACCGACCACCTCTGGGCCTGTGGAACGTGTCCCGTCCTGTTTCTCGGAGTCAGATTCGAGTACGCGCGTCCTCCCGCGACTGCGGCCGTGGCGTTCGCGCTGGGACCGCCGTGACGACCTCCAGAAGCGACGGCTGACACTGTCGGCTGTACCCTCACGGGAGGAGTCGACACCCCGGGGTGCCGGTTATCCGCACGTGCACACGGCCAACAGTGCGAGGAGTCACCCCCGGTCGACCGGGTCCGGGTCACCCTCCGGCGGCACGACCTGCACCTCGTGGCGCGTGTGACGGGCGTGGGTCCGGGCCCACCGGCGGGCAGGCTCGGCCGAGAGAAAGGCGTCCTCGTCGGGACACTGCCGGCAGTCGACCAGCCAGGGGGTAACGTCGTCGGGGAAGTGACCGGTGTGGCGGCGATGGTCGAGCGCGAACCGCTCGAGGGCGCGGTTCCCGACCCGGAGTTCGTCGAGTTCGTAGTCCAGCACCCAGGTGTCGTCACACCGGGCACAGGACACCGTCGGCGTCGCGTCCGGGTCGGCCCCCTCGGGCGAGGGGTCGGGGGTATCCCGCGATGGGAGCCGGTCGTCACGGTCGGGTCCGGAGGTGTCGTCGTCTGTCACGTCCGGAGGGTCGGTGCCCCGCCACTTAGGCGAGGTGGCCGGCAAAGAGACAGCGGTTTCAGGCGGGGCGGGCAAGACGGCGTATGGTCGAGAACGTCATCTGGCCGGCGTATCTGGATGCCGACCTGAGCCGCTCGGAGGGACGGCGGGTCTCCCGTGACCTGGCGGTCCCCGAGCCGGCGGTCGACGAGGTCGCCGAGGCGGTCGGACAGGTGGGCTACGATGCGGTCATCGAGCGCGACAAGACCTACCCCCGGGAGTACGAACCCCGCGGGCGGGTGCTCGTGAAGGGCGCCGACGATGCGAGCAAGAGCGACCTGCTGGGGGCCGTCGCCGCCTACCTGGGCGCGATCCGGGCGTGAGTATGCAGCGGGCGGGTGATGTCGTCCGGACCGCCCAGGGGCTGGCGGTGGTACGCACCCCGGGCGAGGAGTTCCCTGACGCGGGCACATCCCTCGTTGACGAGTCGCTGACAGCGGTCGGCGAGGTGGTGGCGGTGTTCGGCCCCGTCGAACGGCCGTATCTCGCAGTTACGCCCGAGACGGAGCCGGTGGCGGCGCTGGTCGGCGAGACGCTCTACGCGCGGTGAGCCCGGGTGATGGGCCTCCCGCGGCGATGACGAAACCCTCAACACCGTTCCCGTCGCCGTGGGGAGTATGAACGGCCGGGCGCGAGTGCTGGCTGCCTGTGGCGGGGTCGCCGCCATCTTTCTCTGTGTCCAACTCGGCGCGCTGGCGCTGGTCGACCCGCTGAAGGCCGGGGGCAGCCAGTTCGTCGAGGACACCGGCGACCCGACGAACAGCGTCGTCTACATCGCACTGATCCTCGTCGCGACGGCGGCGATGCTCGCGGTGATCAGACTCGACCTCGAGTGGGTTCTCCGTGGCTTCGTCATCCTCTCCGGGGTCTACATCGCGTGGTACGTCCTCCGGGTGGTCGTGCCGGGGGTCTACGTCCCCGTCGGCGACGGTGCGGTCAACGCCCTCGCGGTCGTGCTCGCAGTCGGACTCGGGGCCGCCCTGTACCGCTATCCGGAGTGGTACGTCATCGACGCCGCCGGTATCGTGATGGGGGTGGGTGCGGCGGGGCTGTTTGGCATCAACTTCGGGATCCTCCCCGCGCTGGTCCTGCTGACGGTGCTTGCGGTCTACGACGCTGTCAGCGTCTACGGGACCAAACACATGCTCACACTGGCGTCCGGTGTGATGGACCTGCGGGTCCCGGTCGTCCTCGTCGTGCCGCTGACGCTCTCGTACTCCTTTCTGGACGCCGACCTCCCCGACCCCGAGGCTGAGGCCGAGACGGCGGCCGCGGACGGTGGGCAGGGGCAAGGGCAGGACGGGGCGGCCGCCGCGGACGGCCCTACCGCCGAGGATGGCGGTGAGGCCGACCACGGCCGGGACGCACTGTTTATCGGGCTCGGCGACGCGGTGATCCCGGCGGTGCTCGTGGCGAGTGCGGGGTTTTTCCTGACCGGGGTGCCCACCCTCGCGGTCCCCGGTCTCGCGCTGACGCTGCCGGCGGCGACCGCCATGCTGGGGACCTTCCTGGGGCTGGCTGTCCTGCTCCGGATGGTGCTCGCCGGGCGGGCCCACGCCGGTCTCCCGCTCCTCAACGGCGGCGCAATCGCCGGCTACCTCGTCGGGGCCCTGGCCAGCGGGCTGTCGCTCGCACAGGCGCTGGGTCTCGAGGGGTTGCTGTAGTCGCCCCGTCCGCCACGTCGCTCAGAACGCCTCACTGGCGGGTGTGACCGAAACCGAGTCGCCGAGGTCCTGCTCCCGGGCCCGCTCGTAGAGCATGTGTGCGGCGGCGACCGTCTCGATACCGGTTCCGCCGCTGTCGAACAGTGTCACCTCGGTGCTGCTGGTCCGACCGGGCCTGGCCCCGGCGACCACCTCGCCGAGTTCGGCGTGGAGGTGGTCCTCGTCGACGGCCCCGTCCCTGACTGCCTGGACGTAGTCGCCGGCATCCCCGGTCTCGGGGTCCGCCCGCCCCCGGAGGTCGGCGACGTACTTTGCCCGGGCGACCGTCGTCCCGTCGACCTCGCGGGCCTCGGCGCTGTACTGGCCCATGGCTGTGACGTGGGCGCCGTCGGCCAGGTCCTCGCCGTCGAAGACCGGCTCGGTGGCCCGGGTGGCCGTAATGACGATATCGGCGCCGGAGACGGCGGCCCCGGGGGTGTCGACCGCAGCGACCGTCGCCGTCGGCAGCCGGTCGTCGAACTCCGCGGCGAAGGCGGCCCTGTTGGCCGCCGTCGGCGAGTAGACTCGCACCCGGTCGAGGTCCCGGACGGTGGCGGTCGCAGCCACCTGCGCGCGGGCCTGTGCGCCGCTGCCGATGACCGCCAGGTCTGTCGCGTCCGCCCGGGCCAGCGCGTCGACGCCGACCGCTCCCGCGGCACCGGTCTTGTAGGGGTTCATACTCGCGCCGTCGAGCAGTGCCAGGGGTTCGCCGCTGTCGGCGTCGAACAGCGGCAGCAGGAAGTGTGCGTCCTCGGCGCCGAAGCCGGCGGCGTAGGTGTAGGTCCCCATCGCGCCCGTCTCGGGCAACATCGCCATGTACGCGGTCAGAAAGCCCGGCGGGTCAGCACTGGTCAGACTCGTCCGGGGCTTTGCCGGCGCACCCTCGCCGACCTGGCGGTAGCCCTCCCTGACGGCGTCGACGTAGTCGTCGTACGAGGCGAGTCCCGCGATGTCGTCGCTTCCGAGCACACGTACCTCGGGCATATGCCCCGGGATACACGAGCAGACGGTATAGACCTTCGGAGCGGGAGGACGGGTCGGGCCCGGGCGACGGGTGTGGCCGGGTCCCAGTATCACTCCCGAAAGTCGGCCGGAAAGCTTCTTACGTAGGTGTGCGTAACCCTGACACGGACACGCGGGATAGGCCCCGCAACCCCCAGACATGACCTCCGACATAGGCGACGACACGGACCGGGCGGGCGCCGACGGCGCGACCAGCAGGTACGGCGAACTGGCGGTCGGCGACGAGGAGTTCGTCATCTACGACCGGGAGAACCACCGGGCCTGGCTCCAGTCGTCGGTGGCGGTGGCTGTCGAGGACCGTCGCTGACTGCTCACGCCGCAGGTGAGTTCAGTGTGAAGGCTGCCAGCGCCCGCCACCCCAACAGAGCGACGCCGCCGAGGACCGCCGAAACGACGACGAAGGCGAGGGCGGTGCCCCCGCTGACCAGGACTCGCAACCCGTGAGCGACCGGCAGGGCAACTAGCCAGGCCAACACCGTCAACCCGAGCCCGCGCCGCAACGACGAGCGGGCACCAGCGGTGTACAGTCCGGCGAGGACGGCGACGGCGACCCACCCAAACACAAAGGGCACAAGCGCCTCCAGGTAGCCAAGCGGGTTCGCCAGCGGCCGCAGACTGTGACCGAACTGCTGGCCGACAAAGACGAACCCGCCCAGCGCGAGGATGTCGCCGACGAGCAGGCCGGCGGTGGACGGTGAGGGGTCCACCCGCGTCCGGAGATACGTGCTCGCGCTCATACCTACAGCTCAGGCGTGCCCGGACTTGTGTCTCCCGCTTCCCGCCGTGCCGACGACAGTGTAGCCGAACCCCCCGTCGACCACGTCCGCCTCGAACCGCCCTGCCTCCAGCAGGTCGGCGAGGTCGGCCGGCGTGTGAAAGGTCGAGCCAAACCCCCCGGCGTGTTCGGCGGCGACCAGCGCCCGGCCGAGAGGCGTCGTCGGGTCGAACTCCCGGACGATAGCCACACCACCCGGACGGAGCACCCTGAACAGCTCCCCGACCACCCCGGGGTGGTCGGGCATGTGGTGCAGGGCGTCGACGACGAGAGCGGCGTCGACGGAGCCGTCGGCAAGCGGTAGCCGCGTCGCGTCGCCGGCGACTGCGCCGTGTCCTTTCGACCGTGCCCGGCGGAGCATCCCCGGGGCGGCGTCGACGACGACCGTCTCCGGGCGGATGGCCGCCGCGGCCCGGCCGGTGCCACCGCCGATATCCAGCGCGCGGTAGACCGGGCGTCTCGCGCGGGCGAGCCCCTTTGCGAGTGGCGCGAACCGGGCCGGCGGCATCGCGAGGTCGTACAGCCGCGCCAGCCGGTCGAAGGTAGCGATATCGTCCACACCCGGGGGTAGGCGTGGGTGACACAAACCCCTTACTCGCCCGGGCCACAGTACCGGCATGGAACTGGCAGTCCGGAACTGGCCGCCCGAGGGCGAGGCCATGGCGCTGGACCACGAGCAGTTCATCTACGGCGGGAAATTCAACACCGGGCGGACGGCAAAGGCCGTCGCACGCGACGATGGGGCCGTCGTCGCCGCCGTCGCATTCAACGAGGACCGCACCGACGCGGACACGCTTCGCTTCCGGTACGTCTCCGTCCGGGTCGACCGCCGCGCCGAGGGGATCGGCCCGCGACTGCTCGCCTTCGCGGCCGAGCGCGCCCGCGAGCACGACTACGAGCGCGTCCAGATCGCCGTCAACAACCCCTACGCCTACGAGGCCTGCTACCGCGCCGGCTTTACATTCACCGGCGAGGAAACCGGGATGGCGGAGCTACTCATGACCGTTCCCCCTGTGGACCGCTCACCGGCGCGCTATCGGGCGGGGCTCGAGCTTCTCGGCGAGCGGGACCTCCCGGCGGACCAGGCGGAGTTCATCGCCCGGGCCGAGGACACCCCGCCCGAGCCACGCTAAACGGGTGTCTCGAACAGTCGGGCACCACAGTCGGGACAGGCGACCGCCGCGACCTGCCGGGTCGAACAGCAGGACTCGACAGTTTCGGTGCCGAACTCCGGGGCGCCCGCACAGGTCGGGCAGGTGTCGATGAACAGCCGGAGTCCGCTGAGCAACTGTCCACGGGCACGCACCGGGAGGTCGTTCCACCCCTCGTACCGGGCTTCGAGGGCGCGTGCGGCCCCGAGGTCGGCGAGAAAGGCCGCCTGTGACTCCCACCGACCTGCCTCCTGTCCGTCGACGACCAGCCGGAACGCGTCCCCGAACTCCTCGGTCTCGGCCGCACCCGAAACCCCGAGGATATCAAGCAACGCGCCGCGGTCGGCGTCACGGGTCTGCTCGACCCCAGCCTCCCACGCCTCCCGAAACCCAGGGCTGAGACAGAGGTCCTCGCCGTCCGCACACTCCTCCAGGGCGCCGACACCGACCAGGACAGTCTCGGGGTCGAGTTGCTCGGGGTCGGGCGTTGGCTCCGTGCTCCCGACCCCGGTCGCGCCCGAAAGCTCGTCGGCTGGCTCCTTTCCGAACAGCGCCAGCAGCCACGGCGGAAAGTACCGTTTCGTCAGTGTCGGCGTCCCGGGGACGAGGTAGCCACGGAGAGAGATGGTCACGAGCGAGAGCCCGGTCAGGGCGGCGCCCGCCACGAGCCCGAGGCCGACGCGGCCGGTCGCGGCCCCGGCCGCGACGACGGCCCCGCCGAGCGCGACAGCGATGAGAGCGTTCACGACAGTACAGGGGAGACAGCGGTTCTCGCCGGTGTACTCCGGCTGACGTAACCGGCTGATTGTGCCACTCATATTCGGTGCCATGAGCGGAACCGGTATCAACGTTTTGCGGGGCCGGTGGCGGGGGATTCAAGCCGGCCACGGCCCTACAGAGTTACAATGGGAAACGCGGACCTTCGTGACCTGGCGGTCATCGAGGAGGTGTCGTTCGACGGGCTCTCGGGCGTGGTGGCCGTCGACGCCCACAACTGGCTCTACCGGTATCTCACCACGACGGTCAAGTTCACCAGCAGCCGTGCCTACACCACGGCGGCGGGCGAGGAGGTGGCCAACCTGATCGGTGTGGTCCAGGGGCTCCCGAAGTTCTTCGAGTACGACCTCACACCCGTCTTCGTCTTCGACGGCGCGGTCACCGACCTCAAAAGCGACGAGGTCGAGCGCCGCCGCACGCAGCGCGAGCGCTACGAGGAGGACCTCGCGGAGGCCCGCGAGACGGGCGACGAGGCGGCTATCGCCCGCCTGGACTCCCGGACACAGCGGCTCACCGACACGATCGTCGAGACGACGCGAGGTCTCCTTCAGCGGCTCGACGTGCCGGTCGTCGACGCGCCCGCCGAGGGGGAGGCCCAGGCAGCCCACATGGTCCGGCACGGCCCGGCCGACTACGCCGGGAGTGAGGACTACGACGCCCTCCTCTTTGGCGCGCCGCTGACGCTGCGTCAGCTGACCAGCTCCGGCGACCCCGAGCTGATGGACTTCGACGCCACGCTCGGTGACCTCGGCCTCACCTGGGAGCAGGTGGTCGACGTCGCCGTCCTCTGTGGGACGGACTTCAACGAGGGGGTCTCGGGTGTCGGCCCGAAGACCGCGGTCGACCTCCTCCACGAACACGGCGACCTCTGGACGGTCTTCGAGCACGAGGGCTACCATATCGACGGGGCCGACCGGATCCGCGACCTCTTTTTGAACCCCGCAGTCGTGGACGCCGAGGTGGACACCGACATCGACCCGGATATCGACGCCGCCCGGCAGTACGTCACGGAGACCTGGGAGGTCGACCCCGGCGAGGTCGACCCCGGCTTCGAGCGTCTCGAGGAGGCACTCGTCCAGACCGGGCTCGACCGCTGGAGCTGAGCGTTCACCCGGTCACGGAGCCGGTCGAGCCGGGGGGCCCGTCGGCCGCCGACGAGCGCCTCACTCGGGCGGTCGGCGTCGTATCGGAGGGTTTTACGCGGCGGCGGGCGAGCGCTCACGCATGGGCGAAGACAACGACGAGTACCGGACAGAGCGTGACAGTCTCGGCGAGATGCAGGTGCCGGCGGCGGCCTACTGGGGGGCCCAGACCCAGCGCGCACTGGGGAATTTTCCTGTCAGCGACGTCACCTTCGGCCGGCGGTTCGTCCGCGCACTCGGTGTCGTCAAGCGCGGCGCCGCACAGGCAAACCGGGACCTGGGGCTGCTCGAGGAGGAGACGGCCGAGCACATTATCGCGGCCGCCGAGGAGGTTATCGCCGGTGACCACGACGACCAGTTCCCTGTCGACGTCTTCCAGACCGGGTCGGGAACCTCCTCGAACATGAACGCAAACGAGGTGGTCGCCAACCGTGCGACCGAACTCGCCGGCGGCGAGGTCGGCTCCCGGGCGGTCCACCCAAACGACCACGTCAACTACGGCCAGTCGAGCAACGACGTGGTCCCGACGGCCATGCACGTCGCGGGCGCCGAGGCCGTCGAGAGGGACCTCCGGCCGGCGCTGGAGACGCTTCGCGACGCCCTCGCCGAGAAGGAGACCGAGTTCGACGACGTGGTCAAGACAGGCCGCACCCACCTCCAGGACGCCACCCCGGTTCGGCTGGGCCAGGAGTTCTCCGGATACCGCACACAGGTGGAGAAGGGTATCGAACGTGTCGATGCCGTACGTCCACGTCTCCAGGAACTCGCGCTCGGGGGGACCGCCGTCGGGACGGGGCTGAACACCCACCCCGACTTTCCCGAACTCGCCGCGGAGTACATCAGCGAGGCGACAGACATCGACTTTCGCGAGGCCGACAACCACTTCGAGGCACAGGCCGCCCACGACGCGATGAGCGAGGCACACGGCGCGCTCCGAACCGTCGCCGGGAGCCTCAACAAGATAGCGAACGACCTCCGGCTGCTCGCGTCGGGGCCGCGCAACGGCCTGGGCGAGGTCGAGCAACCCGAGAACCAGCCGGGTTCCTCGATCATGCCCGGGAAGGTCAACCCCGTCGTCGCCGAGGCGGTCAACCAGGTCCACAAGCAGGTCGTCGGCAA
>CAZQZE010000099.1:0-8467 GCA_964597715.1 uncultured Halobacteriales archaeon | reverse complement strand
ACCGCCGGGTGGCCGATGGCCTCGGGTTCGAACGTCTCCAGGCCGACCCGGTCGCGGACCAGGCCGCTCGCGACGGTGTACTCCATGGAGAACTTCGCCTCTAGCCCCGTCCCCGGGTCCGTGTGGTGGAGGGCGTCGGCTGCCCCCTGTGCGGCCGTAACAGCAATCGACTCGACTGCCTCCGGGTCGACCGTCTCCCCGAGTTCGGCCGCCGCTGCGATGGCGCTGTGGGTGAAATAACAACAGGGGTAAGCCTTGACGTGGATCCCCCTCTCGCGGAGTCGCCAGCGGTCGCCGACCGAGAAGTCGCCGGCGTCCTCGGGGCCGTACAGGTCCCAGAAGCCGCCGTCGCCGGTAACCGCACGTGGGTCGGCGGTGAGCCCCTCGCGGGCGAGGCGGGCGGCGGTCACGCCCGAGCGGGCACACAGCCCCGCGTGCAGCGGCTTCGTCATGGACCCGAAGTTGCGCTTCAGGCCGGCGGGCATCGAGGCCGCCACGTTCAGGCAACGGGTCGTCGTCGCCGCGTCGAGGCCGAGCAGGTGGGCCGCCGCGGCCGCCGCGCCAAAGGTGCCGACGGTGGCCGTCGCGTGCCACCCGGCCTCGTAGTGGTCGGGGCTGACCGGTCCGGCCACCGCACACGCCGTCTCGAACCCCGCGGCGTAGGCCGCAACGAGGTCCCGCCCGCTCGCGCCGGCTTCGGGAGCGAGCGCGAGCAACGGCGGGACGAGCGCGACGCTCGGGTGGCCGTCCATCGCCCACGAGAGGTCGTCGTAGTCCAGCGCGTGGCTGGCGGTCCCGACCCGTACGGCTGTGGGCTCGGGCCGGTCGGCACCCTCGACGCCGAGTAACGTCCCCACGTCTGCCTCGACAGGGTCGACCCCCGCCGCGGCCGCTGCCCGGCGGCCGGCGTCGGCGGTTGTCCCCGCCAGCGTCACCCCGACTGTGTCGGTGACTGCGCGGACGACGGTGTCGACGGCCTCCTGGGGGAGGTCCTCGTACTCCACGCCCGCGACGAACTCGCCGAGCCGTGTCTCCGGCGATGCTGACTTCATGATATCGGGAGGGTCGTCCACACTCTTAAATCTCGGCCGTCACGAGGCTGCGGCGCGACCCAGGGTGGGCCGAACTATTAGTCGGGGCGCTGCGAAGCCGGCGGCGAGGCCACACAGTGACCGACGCATACATCACGGGCGTCTCCTCGACCCTCGACCGCGAGTACGACCTGCCCGAGCGGGACCTGGCGCTGCACACGGTGCTCCGGGCGCTGGACGGCGCAGGCGTGGAACCGACCGATATCGACGGGCTCTATCTCCCGAAACCGCGACCCTGGGCCGAGCAGGGCTTCTTTTCGACGCTCCTCTCGGACCGGCTCGGCGTTGCCCCCGACCGCCGGCTGGAGGTCTATACCGGCGGCACCAGCGGCGGGAACGCCGTTCACGCCGCCGTTGGCGACGTCCGCGCGGGTCGGGTCGAGACCGCCGTCGTCGCCGCGGTCGAGCGCAACTCCACCATCGAGACGGCGGACTACTTCGAGTATATCCTCGACATCTTCGACCGGGAGTTCCAGGCCCCTGCGGGCCCTTCGATCCCCGGGATGTACGCCCAGAGTCTCCAGCGGTACTGTCACGACTCCGGCGCCGACCGCGAGGCTGTCGCGGCAATCGCCGCGAAAAACCGCTCGAACGCCGCCGGGAACCCGCGTGCGGTCTTTGGCGAGGACCTGACGGCGGCCGAGGTGCTCGACTCCAGGCCCATCGCCGACCCGCTTCGGCTGCTCGAGTGCCCGACACCCTGTGACGGCGCGGCAGCACTCGTGCTCACGGCGGGGGCCGGAGACCCCTCCACGGTACCAGTCCGGGTGAGCGGGGTCGGCGCCGGCCACGCGGCCAGCCACCTCCTCGGGGCCCGGGACGGCTCGCTCGCCCGCTTTCCCGCGGTCGGAACGGCCACCGAGAGGGCGCTTGCGGACGCCGGAACGGGCGCCGACGCTGTGGACGTCTTCGAGCCATACGCCCCTTTCCCGCACGTCGAGGCGGTCATCACCGAGGAGCTTGGGCTGTACGAGCCCGGTGACGGGGCGGCGGCCTGCGTCCGCGGCGAGACGGCTGTCGACGGGCCACACCCGGTCAGCCCCTCCGGTGGCTGTCTCGGCCGCGGGCACCCGGCGATGGTGACGCCGCTTTTGAACCACATTGCCGCCGTCGGGCAACTCCGCGGCGAGGCCCCGACCCAGGTTCCCGGGGCCGAGCGGGCGCTGACGACCAGCGAGCACGGCCACGTCGACGGTGTCACCGCCACCGTGCTGGAGGTGGCCCGATGAGCGAGTCCCCCGGCGACCGCCAGCCCGGCCTCCGCGAGCGGTCCACGCTGCGGTTCTGGGAGGCGCTGGCCGACGGCCGGTTTCTCGTCCACCGGTGTGAGCGGGCAGGGTGTGGGCGGGTGTTTTTCCCGCCGGGACCGGTCTGCCCGCACTGTGGCGGCCGCGACGTTGTGTGGACGGAGGTCGACCCGGACGGCCGGCTCTACTCGTTTACCAGACAGCACGTCACGCCGCCCGGGTTCGACGCCCCGTCGGTGATTGGCCTGACCGAACTCGCGGCCGGCCCGCGGCTGTTGACCCCGGTCGCGGCCGACTACGGGGCGCTGGCGGTCGGCACGCCCGTCGAGGTCGTGCCCGCGGCCCCACCAGGGGAGGTCGACCGCGGCGACCTCGACGAATTCCCGTACTTCGAGGCGGTGCCCGTCGAACCGGAGTGAGGGCGTCGCGACAGTTCGTGACAGCCTCACCCCAGCAGGTCCCGCGCAGTCCGCTTCAGCACGGTGAGCGCGGTCGCCGCCTCGTCGAGGTCGGTGTGCTCGTCGACGGTGTGGGCCTGGTCGAGCGGGCCGGGGCCCCAGGTGACCGCCTCGACCCCAGCGTCGTTGACGAAGTTACGGACGTCCGTCGACGCGGTGACACCCCAGGGCTCGTCCGGGACGCCGGCGGCCTCGGTGCTGTGGGCGCGTAGCGTCTCCGCGAGACGGCTGTCGACGGGAACCTCCGCGGACTCGTAGGTCCGGGTGCGCTCCCAGTCGGTCGTGACGCCGTGGTCGTCCTCCACCTCGGCGAGGAGGGCGGCAATCTCGTCGTCGACCGCCTCGGCCGACTCGTCGGGGAGAAACCGGCGGTCGACAACCAGCGTTGCCCGCTCGGGGATGACGTTCTCCTTTGTGCCCGCCTCGAAGCCCGTGACCGTCGCGTACGCCTGCCCGAGCAGGTCGTGCTCGCGCTCGCGGACGCGGCTGTCGTAATCCTGTAGTGCCGCGAGCACCGGCTCGGCGTTCAGGACGGCGTTCGAGCCCTGGTCGGGCCGGCTGGCGTGGGAGGGCTCGCCCTCGACGGTGACCTCGTACCAGGCGAGCCCCTTCTCGCTGGTGGCTGTCCGCATCTCCGTCGGCTCGAGGACGACCCCGTAGTCACCGTCGTACCCCTGCTCTAGCAGTGTCTTCGTCCCCGGCTCGGCGGTCTCCTCGCCCATGACCGCCTGGACCACGAGCGACCCGTCGAGGGTGCCGGACGCTATCTCCTCGGCGAGGTCGGCGGCGGCGAGCATTCCGACCGCGACACCCGTCTTCATGTCGGCGCTCCCGCGGCCGTGGAGTGTGCCCCCCTCGATATCGCCGCTGTAGGGGTCACGGCTCCAGGCCCCACGGTCACCGGCCGGCACCACGTCGATGTGACCGTTGAGGACGAGCGTGGGCTCGCCGCTGCCGACGGTGGCGGCGACCTGCGGGCGGCCCTCGTCGGGGTCCCGCACCAGGTCGGCCTCGATGTTGCGCTCGGTGAACCACTCGTAGATGTACTCCGCACAGGCGCGCTCGTTCCCCGGCGGGTTTTCGGTCTCGATGCTGACGAGGTCGGCGGCCAGACTGTCGAGTTCGGCTGGTCGGTCTCCCATCGTACGGTACAGATCGACACGGTGGTACAGAAAGGTTGGCACCGGACGCCGATGTCCCGGGCGGTCCACTGGCCCCTAGACACTACGGTGTCGGCCCCGCCACACCCACTCGGCGTGTGACTTATACCGGCCGCCGCCAAACCTCACGCCGCGTTTGCCACGGCAGACGACCCCATCCCGAGACACAGACCACCACACAATGTCCGAACACGACGACGACGACGGCAGGAGTTTCCTCCGGTCTCGGCGGGTTCGTGGCTTTCTCGTGATCGCTGCCGTCATGTTCGGGTCGGTCGGCGCGGTCAGCTTCGCCACGACGCCCGGCCAGCCCGTCGCGGTGTTGCGGACGATGGCTGTCGTCGGCGGCCCGTTCGTGAGCATGGTCGGTATCGGGATGATCTTCGCCTACCTCGCGACACACGCGGCACAATTAGAGTAGCCGGTCGGGCCCTATCGGGGGTCGACCGGATAGGCGTCGTCCCACGGCGCGAGTCGCTCGCAGGCGGCCCCGACAGCGAGTACGGTGTCGTCCGCGCCGCGACGGCCGGTGACCTGGAGACCGACCGGCAGCCCGTCAACTGTCCCGGCGGGCACCGAGGCCGTCGGGTTGCCGGTGAGGTTGAACGGCCAGGTGAGTGTGAAGCCGTGGACCGGGTGGACCGACTCGCCGTCGATGGCCGTCGGCGGGGCGTCGATGTCGAAGGCGGGAACCGAGAGGGTCGCCGAGACCAGCAGGTCGTAGTCGGCGAACAGGTCCTGGACGGCGTCGTAGACCGTGGTGCGCCGACGTTCGGCCCGGCGGACGTCCCCCGCGGACAGTTCCAGGGATTTCTCGACCCGGCTGACCACCTCGTCGGTGACCTCCTCGCGGCGGTCGAGGATGTCGACCCCCTGGTCCTCCCGGAGGGTGTCGTAGATCCCGCGGTACCGCGCCTGCAACAGCGTCGCCAGAGGCTTGTGCGCGGCCTCCCAGCCGGGGAGGGCAGGGTCGACGCGGTCGACGGTCGCGACCGTCCCCCGGAGGTCGTCGACGAGCCCGTCGACAGCCTCGCGAACGTCGTCGACCAGCGGACAGACCCCCAGGTCGGGGCTGTAGGCCACCCGCAGGTCCGCGACGGGGTCGCGCAGCGCCGTCCGGTAACTCCCCTCGCGGGCCGGGCGGGCGAACGGGTCACGGTCGTCGGGGCCGGCCATCACGTCGAGCATGAGCGCGGCGTCCTCGACAGACCTGGTGACCGGGCCGAGGACGGTGAACGGGTGGGTGTTGATGAACGCATCGGGGCGGTCGTCGCCGTGGGGGACCCGCCCGAAGTCGGGCATGAGCCCGAAGACCCCACAGGCGGCGGCGGGAACGCGGACCGAGCCGGCGGCGTCCGAGCCCTGGGCGAGTGGCACCATCCCCGCGGCGACGGCGGCGGCCGACCCGCCCGAGGAGCCGCCGGTTGTCTTTGCGGTGTCCCAGGGGTTACGGGTCGTCTCGAAGAGTCTGTTGCGCGTCACCGTCGAGAGCCGGCCAAACTCCGGGGTGTTTGTCTTTCCGATGACGATTGCGCCGGCCGCCTTCAGCCGCCGGACCACGATAGCGTCCGCCTCTGGGACGTTCTCCGCGAGGAGCCTCGAGCCCAGTGTCGTCCGGAGCCCGGCGGTGTCCGAGAGGTCCTTGATGGCGACGGGCACGCCGTGCAACGGCCCCAGCGACTCCCCGCGCTCGACGGCCGCGGTTGCCTCCCGGGCCCGTGCCCGCGCGTCGTCGTTGAGTGTGACGAAGGCGTTGACCTCGTCGTCGACCGCCTCGATACGGTCGAGGTGCGCGTCGACAACCTCCGTGGGCGTCAGGTCCCCGCGGCGGACCTGCCGGGCGAGTGTCGCTGCCGACCTGCCGATGGTCTCGGGCATAGCCGGAGTCGTCGGCCGGGTGTGGCATATAGCTACGGACCCGCCGGTGTGGTGGGCCGGCACGGGCGCGGTGCGGGTGGCCGCCCGCCTCATCCCCGTGAACTCGGGCGTGTATTTAAGAGGGACCAATCCAAACGGGGGGATGTGCCGACGCTCGAACTCTCACTCCGGGACGACCTCGACACGGAGATCACCCAACTCGTCCAGCGCGGCGAGTTTCTCAACCGCGAACAGGCGATCGAAGACCTCCTCCAGCGTGGCGTCGCCGCCTACGACACGGGCGACAGCGAGGAGCTTGACCCCTTCGAGGAGGGCGGTGCCGCGGGCGACTACAGCTCCCAGCCGGACGACCCGATCTAACCCCCGTCGGGCGGCGTGGCCTCCCACTCGCCGACAGTCCTGACCCGCGGTGTCTCGGCTCCGGCTAGCGCCTGCTCTGTGGCCCGCTGGGCAGTCTCGCGGTCAGTTTCCCCGCCGGCCCGGGCCAGACTCCCGACCGAGTCCGGGTCGAAGGGGACGCCGAGCGCGTCGTAGACCGGCTCGAGCACCCCGGCGAGTGCGGCGTGGTCGCGGACGGCGAGGACGCCGGCGACGAGCGCCGCGTCCTGTCGCACCCGCTGTGCGAGGCCGACCAGCTTGCCCGCCGCCCGCAGCGAGTGGGTCCCCGGACAGAACGACTCGGGGGGCTCGCCGCGGCGCGCGTCGACACCGAGTGTCGACAGCGCACGCTGTATCGCCCCGAGGGTCCGCTCGTAACGGTCGTCCAGCCCACCCCGCGGGTCCGCGACCGGCTCGGTGCGGACGAACAGTAGCGTCCCCCGGGTGTAGGCGGTTGCACGGCCGCCGACGTCCCGTTCGACCGGCTCGAACCCCTGGTGTTTGGCGCGGCGGCGGGCCTCCTCGTAGCCCGCGCTGCGGGTGTCACGGCGGCCGAAGGCGACCTGCCGGTGGGGGTACCAGACCCGCACTGCCGGTACGCCGGCCGCGGCGCTGTGTTCGGCCAGCCGGCGAGTCACCTCGCGGTCGGTCTCGAGCTTCGCGGCCCGCCCCCGGAGGACCAACATTGGTCGATCTGTGCGCCGGTGGCAGAAAAACCCCGGACGTGCGCCGGGTGGTGACGGACCGATAACCCTGCCTCGGGCCCCAGGACAGAGCCGCCCGGCGTGTGAGGCTATCCCAAAACTACTTTCGCGTCGCGGCGAAGGACCTACCTATGTCGCAGTGGCAAGAACAGCGACCGTCAGAGGAGTTCTATCGGGTGTTGGACCCGGACGGCACCGTCGTCGGCGAGGTACCCGACGTCGACGAGGAGACACTCAGACGGCTGTACCGGACGATGGTCACCTCCAGGGAGTTCGACGAGAAGACCCTGCGGATGCAGCGCCGCGGTGAGGTGTCGATTATCGCGCGGGCGACCGGCGAGGAGGCGGTCTCCTGTGGCTCGGCGGCCGCCCTGTCGGAGGGTGACTGGTGTTTCCCCTCCTACCGGCAGACGCCGGCCGCGTTCTACTGGGGGGCTGACATGGCCCGGGCGGTCGCGGGGCTGATGGGCGCCGAACCGGAGACTATCGACGAACACCTCCCCGTCGAGGAGGAGCCGCCGGTGTCGTTCACGCCGGTGTACGTCCCGCTCGCCGTCAACGTCACCAACGCCGTCGGGTCGGCGATGGTCGACCGGTTCCGGGGCAACGACGCAGTGACGCTGTCGTACATCGGCGACGGCTCGACCAGCCAGGGCGACTTCCACGAGGCACTCAACTTCGCGGGCGTCTTCGACGCGCCGGCGGTCACCGTCTGCCAGAACAACCAGTGGGCCATCTCCGTCCCGGCCCACCGCCAGACGGCCGCCGAGACCTTCGCACAGAAGGCCGTCGCCCACGGTGTCCCGTACGACCGCGTCGACGGCAACGACGTGCTCGCGGTCTACGAGAAATCACGGGAACACTGCCAGCGGGCCCGCAACGGTGAGGGCGCGGGCTTTATCGAGGCAGTCACCTACCGGATGGTCGAGCACAACACCGCAGACGAGGAGTCGGTCTACCGGGACGCGGACGAGCGGGAGTACTGGGAGGACAAAGACCCCATCGACCGGTTCGAGACGTTCCTGCTCCGGGAGGGCGTGCTCGAGGAGGGCGACCCCGAGCGGGTCCGCGAGGAGGTCCGCAGCGAGATCCAGGCGGCGGTCAACGAGGCCCGCGAGGTGCCGGTGTCGGACCCGGAGACGATGTTCGAACACCACCTCCACGAGGAGTCCGGCGGCTCCTGGGCACACGAGCACCAGCGCCAGGAACTGCGCGCCGAGCGCGAGGGGGAGAACCCCTTCACTGACTTCACCGGGGAGGGGTTGGAATGAGCCTCACCACCGAGTCCCGAAGCGACCAGACCGGGCGGGAGATGAACCTCGTCACGGCGGTGAACGCGACGCTGCGCCAGGAGATGCAACGGAACGAGTCCGTCCGGCTGATGGGCTACGACATCGGCCCGATCGGCGGCGTCTACCGCGCCACGCAGGGACTCATCGAGGAGTTCGGCGAGGAGCGGGTGATCGACACCCCGCTCTCGGAGAACGGCATCCTCGGCACCGCGGTCGGGATGGCGATGCGGGACTGCCGGGTCGTCCCCGAGATCCAGTT
>CAZQZE010000098.1:0-8514 GCA_964597715.1 uncultured Halobacteriales archaeon | reverse complement strand
TGTTGGTGAAGTAGGCGTCGATCTCGTTGGCGACGGCCTTCGCCATCAGCGTCTTTCCCGTCCCGGGCGGGCCGTGGAGCAACACGCCCTTTGGGGGTTCGATGCCGAGTTGCTGGAACAGTTCGGGGTGGCGCATCGGCAACTCGATCATCTCGCGGACCTGCTCGAGTTCGTCGTCGAGTCCGCCGATGTCCTCGTAGCTGACGTCGGGGGCCGTTGCCTCGCCCGAGGGCGACTCACCGGAGATCTGCTCGGCGGGCTGGTCGGTGACCTCCACCTCCGTCGAGTCCGTGACGACGACCGTCCCCCCCGGGTCGGTGCTCGCGATCTTCAGCGGGATCTTCTGCCCGGACATCGAGGACAGCGGTCCGAGCCCGAAGGAGACGGGGACGGTCTGTCCCTCGGTGACCGCCTGTCCCGAGAGGTTCGAGCGGATCATCGGCCCGACGTTGCCCCGGACACGGAGGTTCTGGGGGAGCGCGACGGTCACGCTGGTTGCCGGCTTTACCTCTGCCTTCTCGACGGCCACAGAGTCGTCGATACCTGTCCCGGTCTCCTGGCGGAGTTGGCCGTCGATACGGACGACCCCCTCACCCTGGTCCTCCGGGTAGCCGGGCCAGACGCGCGCCACGGCCCGTCCCTCGCCCTCGATGACGACGTAGTCGCCGTTTTCCAGCTCCATCTCGGACATGGCCGCCCGGTCGACGGCCGCCAGTCCGCGTCCCGCGTCCTTCTGTTTGAGCGGTTTGACAGTGAGTCTCATGCGTTCACCTCGATAGTGAGAACACCGTTTTTCATAACCGCTTGCGCGTCGGCGCCGACCTCGAACTCGTGGTGGTCGTCACCGGCGACGACGATGACCGTCTCGCCGACAACGTCGACGGCCGCGTCGGTACTACGGCCGAAGTCCGCAACCAGCACGAGCCCGTCCTCGTCCTCGAACCGACGGGCCACGATGCCCTCCTCTTCGAGCTGCTGTAACACAGTCATGCTAACTACAAGTAAGCGTTAGTAGTATATAAATATTTTCCCGGAGAGCCGGGACGGTGGCCACTACTCGAAGAGAACCTTGTTTGCGGTTCAGGCCCCTGTCACGGGGGAACGGCGACACGGACACACCGGGATGGAGCGCGCAACGGAGGGCTGTCTCTCGTCGGGCGTGGCGTCCACCACAGGCGCCGAGTGCTGCGCCCTACTGCTGGGGTCTGACGACGAGTTTGCCGACCTGGTCACGGTCCCGCATCGCGGCAAAGGCGGCGTCTGTCTCCCCGAGGGGGTAGGTGTCGTCCACCACCGGGTCGACCTCCCCGTCGGCCACGAGTCCGAGCAGTCGGCGGAGGTCGCCCTGGGTCCCCATCGTGCTACCGACGACGCGCTTGTGCTGGAGGAACAGGTCGGCGACCTGCACGGTCGACTCGCCGCCGGCCGTCCGGCCACAGACGACCATGGTCCCGCCGCGCCGGAGCACCGACTGGCCGAGGCCGGTGTACGCCCCGCCGAGGTGGTTGAACACGGCGTCAAAGTGACCGTCGACCGCGTCGCGGATCGCGTCGACGTCGGTGGACTCGACCCCGCGGTCGAGTCCCAACTCGCGCACGCGGTCGAGCTTTCGGCCGGAGGACGAGGTCCCGACCGACTCCATGCCGAGCGCGTCGGCGATCTGGACGGACGCCACCCCCACACCGCCGGTTGCGCCGGGGATGAACACGCGGTCACCGACCTCCAGGTCAGCCCGTCGGAACATGTGGTAGGCCGTCATGTAGGCGGTGGGGACTGCGGCGGCCTCGACCGCCGTGGCGCCCTCAGGCAGCGCGAGCAGTCGGTCGGCCGGGACGCGGGCGGCCTCGGCGAACCCGCCGTGAAACAGCGAGAACCGCTCGCAGAGATTTTCCGGCCCCTCCCGGCAGTACTGGCAACTCCCGCAGGTCTCGTTCGGACAGAGCACGACCCGGTCACCGGGCTCGACACCACGGACGTCTGCCCCGATTGCCCGGACCGTACCCGCGACATCCAGCCCGGAAACAAAGGGCAGGTCGTCGCCGTCGACCATCGCCGAGTCCCCGTCGAGGATCCAGAGGTCGTGACGGTTGAGCGAACAGGCCTCGATGTCGATGATAGCCTCGTCTGCCCCAGGTTCGGGTGTCTCCTGCTCGATGACGTCGACCCCGTCCGGGCCGGTCAGTTCGGTGAATGCTGCGGCGCGCATACCACACTATCTACCCGGGGGATAAAGATAGTTAATACAGGTCATCCACCTCGTCGACGGTCCGGCTGTGGTCGGGCCCGGGGAAGTCCCCGTCCTCGACAGCCTCGACGTAGGACTCCAGCGCGGCCTCCATCTCGCCGCGCACGTCGCCAAAGGCCTCCGCAAACGGCGGTGACCCCGCCGAGAGCCCGACAGCGTCGGTAAAGACGAGGACCTGTCCGTCACACTCCGGTCCGGCGCCGATACCGACCGTGGGGACCGAGAGTTCCTCGGTGACACCTCTGGCCAGATTCGCGGGGATATGCTCGAGCACGCAGGCAAACGCACCCGCCTCCTCGTGCTCGCGGGCGAGGTCGGCGATCTCTCTTGCGCGCGCCTTCTCGACGCCCTGGCGGGTGTAGCCCGTCCGGTGGACCTGCTGGGGGGTGAGACCGACGTGTGCCATCACCGGGACCCCGAGGTCGGTCAGTCGCTCGGTCAGGGAGACGGTGTGCGGGGCCGACTCGAGTTTCACCGCGTGGGCGCCCTCCTCCTTGACCATCCGGCCGCAGTGTTCGATGGCGTCCGCACGGTCGACCCCGACCGAGAGAAAGGGCATGTCCGCGACCACGAGGGCGTCCTCGGTCCCGCGGGCGACAGCGCCGGTGCGGGAGGCCACCTCGTCGACAGTGACCGGGAGTGTCGAGTCGTAGCCCAGCACCGCGTTGCCCATGCTGTCGCCGACGAGGACGACATCCACACCCGCGGCGTCGACGAGTGCTGCCGTCACCGCGTCGTAGGCGGTGAGCATCGTGATCGGTTCCTCGCCGGCCTGCGCCCGCAGGTCACGAACCGTGGTCATGCGCGGCGATAGACGCCCGACCCTTAAGCCCTTCCGGGAACCGGACCAGCCCTGGCAGCGGCGGGCGGTCGGGTCAGCGGACCGTGGCAAACCGCCAGGGGCTTGTCGGTGGCCCCCCAGCGGTAGGTGTGTCTCCGGAAGTCGAGCGGACCGACCCCGACGGCGTCGACTTCGGGTGGGTGATGCAGGTGACGTTCGTCCTCACCATCGTCGTGGGTGCGCCGCTGGTCGCCGCGCTCTCGCTTGGCACCCGGCTGCCGGACTGGGGCTCGCGGGCGGCCTTTGCGGTCCGGGTCGGGGCGGTCGTCTGGTTTGTCACCGCGGTTGCCGCCTACGCGTACGCCCGCCGATACCGGGAACCCGCCGAGGACGCCGACAGCGAGGTATGAGCGTCGGCGGTCACCGTCGGTCGGCGACAGCCTGAAAGTCGACGCCCGCCCGCTCGGCGGTGACACGGTCGCTGTCGGAGTCGCCGACAAAGAGTGTCGCCCCCGGGTCGGCGCCGAGCGTGTCGACGGCTGCCAGTAGCGGTTCCGGGTCGGGCTTGTGTGTGCTGACGGTGTCGCGGCCGACGATGGCGCGGACGTGTCCGTCGAGGCCGTGTGACTCCAGGGCGACCCGGCAGGCGGCCTCACAGTTCAGCGAGCAGACGCCGGTCGGCACGCCGGTCGGCAACTCGTCGGCGAGCGGAAGCCGGGTCGCGCTGCGGGCGCCGTCGCGCTCGTGGTCGGCGATGACCTCCTCGACGGCCTGCCGGTGGCGCTCGCCCGCCTCCTCGGCGCGCTGGAGGTGGTCCCACAGCGAGCCCTCCGTCTCCAGCCCACGGGCCCGCAGCACCCCTGCTGCCTCCTCGGTGACGGCACCCCAGTCGACGTCCAGCCGGACGAGTGTCCCGTCGAGGTCATAGACGAGCGCCTCGTAGTTGCCGTCCTCGCGCGCCTGCTGGTCGGTCACACGCTGTGTATGGATGGAACCCGCAAAGGGACTTCGCTCCTACTCGTCGACCAGGTCGACGCCGAGTACCCGCTCTAAGGCCGTGACCGTCGAACCGCCGACGCCGGCCTGGGTTGCCCGCCCCTGTTCGAGCGCGAGCAGGTCCCCCTCCTCGACCTCGGCCTCCTCGGCAAGCTCGGCGAGCTGGTAGCCGGCGTTCTGTCGGGCCTCGGTGAGCCGGTCGGCGTAGTCCGAGACGAG
Organism: uncultured Halobacteriales archaeon; assembly: GCA_964597715.1. GTDB lineage: Archaea > Halobacteriota > Halobacteria > Halobacteriales > Haloarculaceae > Salinirussus. The sequence goes on along the minus strand of CAZQZE010000098.1, from coordinate 4,273 downwards.
ATACGGAAGCTGGTCGTCGTCGTAGTCGGCACCATCCTCCCAGTGTTCGGCGTCAGCGGCCGCCGCGTCGTGGATCTTTGCGGTGTTGCGGGCGGCCCGCTCGGCGCGGTTGCGGTCGTCACTCCCGCCGGTGCGCGTGTCGGTATCGTCGTGTTCGACACAGTCGGCACAGACCTCAAGCTCCGCGCCGGCGACCGTTGCCGTCTGCAGTTCCACGTTCGCGTCGCCACAGAGTTCGCAGCTCCCGCCGGAGCCGCCACCACCGCTCCCCGTCGAGTACTTTGCCATACCTTCTACTACCGGGCTTGCGGTCTTGAAACGTCCGCTTTCCTGTCAGACACGTGCTGGCACACGCGACCCCCTGACGGGGACGCACCCTCCCGGTGAATGGAAAGCCATTTGATGGCCCTGGTCAAATTTTGGGCTGCCGAGCGCAACAGTGCGTGGGTAGCCAAGCCAGGCCAACGGCGCAGCGTTGAGGGCGCTGTCCCGTAGGGGTCCGCCGGTTCAAATCCGGTCCCACGCATCATCCTACGAACAGAGCTAGCAGCGATGAGCGGATGGACCGAAACGGACTGACGCACGGAACGAGTGGGCAAACAGAGGTCGGCGGTTCGAACCCGGTCCTGTGGGCGATGCCGCGAACAGACGTGAGCAGTCCGGGTGCGAGTCCATTCTCCAAGCGCACACACCTGTGCCATGGGGCCCTCCTGTCGGCCCGGGACGGCCTCCAGTATCACTGGTGATATTCGCCGCGGAAGATTTAAATACATGCACTCGAATTCTCAGCCGTGGCACCTCACGGTGCCAGTATCTACCCCCACCCCCCACCCCCCTACTTGCGTTCCACACACCTGAGAGCCACAGGTATTCGAGTGGGCTGTGCCGGAGAGTAGTCTGTGCGAGCGCGGCGCTCGTCCTCGAAAGGAGCGGGTCGGGAGAAAAACGAGGCTACGGGCGGCTCAGTACGAGCGTTCCTTTGGCTCGTAGGTCTTCTCCTCGCCTTCGAGGATGACCGGCTTGTAGTAGAGGTCGGGGTCGCCGCCGTTCCACCGAAGCATCGTGTGTTTCAGCCAGTCCTCGTCCTTGCGCTCCTGGTGTTCCTTCCGCCAGTGGGCGCCGCGGAACTCCTCGCGGGCCAGCGCACCCAGTGTTATTGCCTCGGCAAGGTCGATGACGTTGCGGGTCTCGATGGTGTGGATGAGGTCGGTGTTGAACGTCCGCGAGGGGTCCGACACCGAAACGTCCTCGTAGGCCTCACGGGCCTGCCGGATGTCCTCTAAGGCGGACTTCAGGTTGTCCTCCTCCCGGAAGACGTTGACATTCTCGGTCATCGTCTCCTGGATGTCGTCCCGGACCTCGGCGTGGTTGATGCCGTCGCCGTCGAGGAGCGTTTCCACGCGCTCGCGCTCCCGGATGACAGTCTGCTCGACAACCTCGTTGGCTGCGGCGACGGCACCCCCATCCGAGCGGACCTCGCCGCCGTCGGCAACGGTATCCCCGGTCGCGGGCTTGACCGCACCCGGCTTGACCGGCGCGTCGACCGCGCCGTCCTCGCTTCTCGCGGCGGGGCCGGTCGGGATCTCGGCTTCGGCCATGTCACCGCCGGCGGCGTGCCGGCCGGCGCGGGCGCCAAAGACCAGCAACTCGGGCAGGGCATTCCCACCCAGCCGGTTCGAGCCGTGGAGCGAGACACAGGCACACTCCCCGGCGGCGTAGAGCCCGTTGATACAGGTCTCGCCGTTCTCGTTGGTCTCGACCCCGCCCATCTCGTAGTGCTGGCCGGGCTTGACCGGCATCGGCTCGTCCAGCCCGTCGACACCCTCGAAGTCCTCCGCGAGGTGGAGGATGTTCTCGAGTCGGTCGACGATCCGTTCCTCGCCGAGGTGGCGCATGTCGAGGTCGACGTACTCGTCGTCGATCCCGCGGCCCTCGTTGACCTCCGTCAACTCCGCCCGCGAGACAACGTCCCGGGAGGCGAGTTCACCCTCGTTGTTCGCGTAGCCGTGCTCGAACATGAACCGCTCCTCCTCCCCGTTGTAGAGGATCCCGCCCTCGCCGCGGACACCCTCGCTTATCAGGACGCCCGTCGAGGGGAGGGTGGTCGGGTGAAACTGGACGAACTCCATGTCCTCCAGCGGGACACCGGCGCGGTAGGCCATCGCCGGCCCGTCACCGGTGTTCGCCACCGCGTTCGTCGTGTGGTCGTAGACCTGCCCCGGGCCGCCGGTGGCCAGGATAACCCCGTCACGTGCGCGGAAGCCGGCGACCTCGCCGGTCTTGATGTCGTAGGCGGCACACCCGTAGCATCTCCGGTCCTCCGGGTCCGCGTGGTCGGTGACCGCGAGGTCCGAGACGTACCACTCGTCGTAGACCTCGATCCCTCGTTTGACCACCTGCTCGTACATCGTGTGGAGAAGGTGGTGACCGGTCTCGGCGCCGGCGTAGGTCGTCCGGGGGAAGGAGAGCCCCCCGAAGGGTCGCTGGGACACCTTGCCGTCCTCCTCCCGGGAGAAGGGCATCCCCCAGTGTTCGAGCTGGATAACCTCGTCAGGGGCGTCCTGGGCGAACGTGTCGATGGCGGGGGCGTCACCGAGGTAGTCCGACCCCTTCATCGTATCGTACGCGTGCAGTTCCCAGGAGTCCTCCTCGTGGAGGGCGGCGTTAATCCCGCCCTCGGCTGCCCCGGTGTGGCTACGCACTGGGTGTAACTTCGAAACCAGCGCGACATCTGCGCCCTCTTCGTGTGCCGCGATGGCCGCGCGCATCCCGGCACCGCCTGCGCCGACCACAATAACATCGTGTTCGTTCATGGTTGATGGGTTGACTGGAGTGTTCTAATAGTTCCGATCGCGGGCCCGGCGACGCTCGTGTATTCGTCCACAGTGTGACGAACTACTTGCGTGCGCGCACCCACACTCGGTCGTACAACTCTGTGAGGGCTACGAAGATTAAATCCTTCCGGCGTCTGCCCGGCCGTCGCCACGCCGGCCGCGCCGCCGACTCGTCGCGCGGGGCCACCCGAACGTTTTTTTCACTCTCCGGTTCGGAGGGGACTATGGGAGACATTCCGGCACCCGACCCGAGCCTCGCAGACGACCCCGTGTCGCTCCTCCAGGGGCTCGTCCGGTTCGACACCACCAATCCGCCCGGCGACGAGCGTGCCTGCGTGGAGTGGACCGAACGACTACTCGACGCCGCCGGCTTCGAGACCGAAACCTACGCCGGCGACCCCGACCGCCCGAATCTCGTGGCCAGGCTCCCCGGTGACGGCCCGGCATCGCCGCTGCTGCTCTACGGTCACGTGGACGTGGTCCCGACGGAGGGCCAGGACTGGACCCACCCGCCGTTCGAGGGGGTCATCGAGGACGGCTTCGTCTGGGGCCGCGGTACCCTCGACATGAAAGGCGGCGTGGCAATGTTGCTGGCCGCCGCGCTCCGGGCCGCCCGCGGCGAGGCTGCGCTGGCGGGCGACCTCATGGTGATGGTCGTCTCCGACGAGGAGGCCGGCGGCGAGGCGGGCGCGGCCTACATGGTCGAACAGCACCCCGAACTGTTCGCGGATGTCGAGTACGCCATCGGCGAGTTCGGCGGCTTCCCGATGACTGTCGCCGGTGACCGGTTCTACCCGGTCCAACTCGACGAGAAGGCTATCTGCTGGTCACAGCTCACCTTCTCCGGGCCGGCCGGCCACGGTTCGACCCCCGGCGACGGCGGCGCGATGGCCGACATGGCCCGGGCTGTCACCGCGCTCACCGGGTCACGGCTCCCGGTCCACGTCGTCCCGCCGGTCGAGGAGATGCTCGAGGCTGTCGCCGCCGAACTCGACGCGGAGACCGGCGCACTCGTCCGAGACCTGCTCGACCCCGGGCGGACCGACGAGGCACTCGCCGCACTGGACCAGGAGGGCGGCATGGTCGACGCCCTGCTGCACAACACCGTCGCGCCGACCGTCGTCCGCGGCGGCGACAAGGAGAACGTCATTCCCGGCCAGGTCGAACTGACACTTGACTGTCGGCTCCTCCCCGGGCAGACAGCCGCGGACCTCGAGCGGGAACTGCGCGAGCTGGTCCCCGACGACGTCGACTTCGCGTTCGAGACACTCCGATACGAGGCCTTCCCTACCGAAACTGACACCGGGCTGTTCGACCTGCTCGCGGAGACGCTGGAGACGGCGGACCCCGGGGGAACGGTCGTCCCCTTCGTCCTCCCGGGCGGGACTGACGGCCGTCACCTCTCGCGGGTCGGCGTCCAGTCCTACGGGTACACGCCG
>CAZQZE010000097.1:0-8591 GCA_964597715.1 uncultured Halobacteriales archaeon | reverse complement strand
TCACGCAGTTCAAATCGCGCCCGGCGACACGCTTTGCTCCTCACGTCCGTTCGTCGCAAAAGCGTAGTGGGCCGGGGCGGATTTGAACCGCCGGCTTCCTCCGTGTGAAGGAGGTATCATAACCGGACTAGATCACCGGCCCGACTGCCTCTGATTATCGTGGGGCCGGACTTAAGAATTATCTTCGGCGTCACCTCGCCCGAGTCGCTTGCGCGCGTCACCGATAGCCTGTGCCGCCTCGCCCTCGGCACGACCCTGCAACTCCTTCAGGTCCGTCTTTAGCTCCTCGAGTCGGCCCGGCTCCGGTTCCTCCTCCCCGCCGGTCAACTCCGCGACCCGGTCCTGGAGGGGGTCGAGTTCCTCGCTGATGCCCTTTTTTGCCGTCTCGCCGGCACGCTTGAGGTAGTATCGGGTGTCCTCGAAGTACTTGTTCATATCTGTTACTACACAAAGAACAGATATAGCCCTTGTGGAAAGTGGGCTACCGCCCCACACAGCGACTCCTCGGCCGGGACGACAGCGAGGGCGGGTTCAGTACTCGGGATTCTCCTCGCGGACGCCCTCACGCATGTTGACGACGCGTGCGAGCGTGAACAGCGCGTCCGAGAGACGGTTGAGGTAGACGATGGCGGTCTCGTTGACAGCGGCCTCCTCGGAGGCAAAGGACACGGCGCGGCGTTCGGCGCGACGGGCCACGGCCCGGGCGTGATGCAGGCGGGCCCCGGGGTCCGCGCCGCTGGGGAGGATGAACGACTCGAGCGGGTCGAGTTCGTCGTCGTAGCCGTCGATCCACGCCTCGAGTTGGTCGACGTGCTCCTCGCGGACGGCCGGGTCGTCCTCGTCGGGTTCCGGGTTGGCGAAGTCGGCCTGGACGATGTGGAGGTGGTTCTGGACCTCGCGCAACTGTGTGTCGACGTCGTCGTGACCGGTCGGCCGGACCGTCCCGACCAGCGCGTTGAGTTCGTCGACGGTGCCGTAGGCCTCGATGCGCCCGCTGGCCTTCGAGACGCGGTCCATGTTTCGCAGGTCAGTCATCCCCTCGTCACCGCGGCCGGTATAGACCTTCATACCTCTGCTGTGGTCGCCACGGACTTAGCCCTTCAGTCCGCGCCTCGCAGCCCGGGTCTCGGGTGCAGGCCCCGTCTCAGCCGGCGCGTCGCCCGCTGACCGACCGAGGCGGTGCGTGGTGCCAGTCCGGAGTCTGTGACTCGTGCTGTCCAGTTTTCCCCGCGAGCAACGTCGCTCCGACGGGCTGGGCGGCCCGGTCGCGCGCTGGACCCGGGCCACAGGGTGCAACGCCGCTACCGCGGGTACCGTTTCCGCTGGTCGGACTCGTCGCGCTGGCGCCGGCGCAACAGGAGGAGAAACAGCAGCGGCGAGAGTATCCCGAGCACGAGCATCGCAACCATCGTCCGGAGCGCGGTCTGGTTCGCGGAGTTGTCCGGGCCGGCGTCCCCGCCTTCGCCGCCTTCGCCGCTACCACTCTCGTTGCCCCCGGCCTCGTCACCGTCGCCGCCGGCACCGGGGAGGCCGCCGACGAGCACGACGCCTTTCATTCCGGCGTCCCGGTAGGTGGCACAGTAGTACTTCACGACCCCCTCGGTCTCGAAGTTCTGCTCGTATGTGGCCCCCTCGTCGCCGACGAGTTCGCTCTCGAAGCCCCCGGCCTCGTCGACCACGCTGTGCCGGCCACCCTCGCCGGTCCACTCCCAGGTGACCGTCGTCCCGGGGTCGACCTGGACGGCCGCGGGGCCGAACCCGAGCGCACCGCCGTTGGCCTGGACGCCGACCTCCACGGTCACCGCCTCCTGACCGGTCGCGTCGACGACCGTCCCGTCGTAGTTGCCCACGTCGGAGAGCCAGCCGTCGAAGTCGGTCTGTGCGGCGGCCGTCCCGGCCGCCGAGGCGACGGCGACCGCCGCGGTCGCCCCGCCGGTGGCCCGCAGTACCCCCCGCCGCGTGTAGCCGCTCTCTCCCTCCATATCTGTGTCTCCGACGGTCGCCACGCATAAAACCGAGTATTCGTCACCGACCGGCTACCGCCTGTCCCTGGCGCCGTCTCGGAGTCGCCCCGGGGCGTAAACCTGCCCCGGGACGAGGCCGGCTGTGACATCCCGGCGGCGGCTCGTACCACGCTGACCTGCCGGCTCACACCGCCGGCTGTCCCGTCGTGGAGATACCCGCGACCTCGGGATGACGGGACTCTTTATCGACGTACAGCCGGCAGTATCAACACAGGCGGCCTTCCCACGCCGACCCGGGAACCTTTTTTAATTCCCGGTATAAGGATCAGTGTGCTCTCGGTCGAACTGCACGCCCACTCCGAGGCCTCGTACGACGGCCGCGACCCCGTCGAGCGGCTGCTCGAGCGGGCCCGAACTGTCGGCCTCGACGGCCTCGCGGTCACCGACCACGACGCCATCGAGACGAGTCTGGCGGCCGCCGACCTTGCCCCGGAGTACGACCTCGTCGGGATCCCGGGGATGGAGGTCACCAGCGCCGCCGGCCACGTACTCGCGCTGGGTGTGCGCGACCTGGTCCCCGAGGGGCTCCCGTTCGCGGAGACACTCGACCGGATCCGCGACCTCGGGGGTGTGGCCGTCGTCCCCCACCCCTTCCAGACCTCCCGTAGCGGTGTCCTCGCAAACATCTCGGAGGACGCCCTCGCGGCCGCCGACGCCATCGAGATCTACAACTCCCGGCTGCTGACCGGCCGGGCCAACCGCCAGGCCGAGCGGTTCGCTCGCCGGCGGGGGCTCCCGATGACCGCCGGCAGTGACGCCCACATCGCCGAGATGGTCGGGCAGGCGGTCACCCACCTCGACACCGACGAGCGGAGCGCCGACGCCATTCTTGCTGCGGTCCGCGAGGGCCGGACCACCGTCGAGGGCCGGCGGACCCCCTTCTACATCAGCTTCCGGCAGGCCGCCGGCGGGGTCAAGCGCCGGGCGGTCAGCCGGGTCCAGCGCCTGCTTGACTGATGCGCGGCGCCGACCCCGCCCTCGTCCGCCGGGCACTCGCCGACCGCGAGCCCCTGCCCGGCACGACGGGCTTTGCCGGTCGCCTCGACGACCGTCTGGTCCGGGACGTGCTCGGCCGGGAACCGCTGTACGCCGACCAGGGGAGCGGCGACTGGGGACCCGACCCCACCGACATGACCGACCCCATACCGGTCCCTGCTGGCCGGGCTATACCGGTGCCTGCCCGCGGCGGGGACGGCGTGACGGGCGAGGCCTCGCGGGTGTGGACACTCCCGGACCCGGACCCGGACCCGGTCGGCGGACGGGCGGCCGTCGAGACCGTACACCGGGCGCTCGGTTCCGTACTCGGAGCGGCCGTCGACCCGACCGACGGACCGCCCGTTGCCTTCTCCGGCGGCGTCGACTCGGCGTTGCTCGCCGCCCACACAGCGGGCCCGCTGTACGTCGCGGGCTTTCCCGGCAGCGACGACGTGGCTGCCGCCCGGGAGGGGGCGCGCCTCCTCGGGCGCGAGGCCGACCTGTGCGTCGTCGAACTCGACCACGACCGGCTCCGGGCAGCGGTCCCCGAGGTGGTGGCGGCGACCGGTCGGACAAATCCGATGGACGTGGCGATCAGTATTCCGCTGTTTCTGGTCGCCCGGGCGGCAGCCGCCGACGGGCACGACCGGCTGGCGCTGGGGCAGGGTGCCGACGAACTCTTTGGCGGCTACGCAAAGGTCGCCGGCGCGCCCGGCGACACCCGTGTCGAGGCCGACACCGTCCGCGGTGCGCGCCGGGAGGTGCTGGGCTCGCTGCCCGACCAGCTCCCCCGGGACGTGCTCGCGCTCCGGGCCGCGGGGGTCGAGCCCGTCACGCCGCTGTTGCACGACCGGGTCGTCCGGGCGGCCCTCGCGCTCGACGGGGAGGCGCTCGCGGGCGACGGCGAGCGCAAGCGTGCGCTCCGGCTCGCGGCCCGGGCGTGGCTGCCCGACCGGCTGGCGTTCCGGCCAAAACACGCCCTCCAGTACGGGAGCGACGTCGACACGGAACTCAGCCGGCTGGCGAGACAGAACGGCTTCAAGCCCCGGATGGACCACAACGTCCGGCGGTACGTCGAGTCACTCGCGGAGTGTGTGGGCTGATACTGCCGGACAGAAGTACGTGAAGACCGGTGTCGTGCAGTGGCCCGAAATCCTGCAGTTTCGGCCCTCTCCGTCGGACGTGGGGTGCGAAATGTTCTGTCCGACAGTATGAGTCACCCTCCCGGCGGCTGACAGACCGGCTACGAGTCCACGGCGTCGATGGCGCGCCGACCGACCGCCACCACGTCTTCCTCGAGTTCGTCGGCCCGGTCGCGCAGACCCGCGGCGCTGAGCCACTCCCAGTCGGCGGCAGGTTGCTCGCCCGGCCCGGGGTCGATATCCCGGCTCTCCGCGCGACCGTAGAAGACAAAGTCGATGTGTTGGTGGCCGACCTCGCCGCCGGCGGTGTTGATATCCTCGAGCAGGAAGTGCTGGGGCTTCGGGATGCTCTCGACGGTCGGCGAGTCGACCCCGTCCTGTGGGGCGACCAGGTCGACGTCGAGCCCCAGTTCCTCCCGGACCTCCCGGCGGGCGGCCTCGTGTGGCGTCTCGTCGCGGTCGATGTGACCGCCCGGCGGGAGCCACATGTCGAGTTTGTCGTGGCGGTGCAGCGCGGTCGCGCCGCCGTTGACGACGTAGACCGTCGCGACGAAGTGACGGGTAGTCTCCATGCCACCCGCTTGGACGCCGGCAGTTTCAGCGTTGGCCTTTCGCCCTCGACGGACGGGGACAGGACCGCGGGAAGGCAACCGTGACACCGCACACCGACCGCGGTCTCCGGTGCGTTGCAGCAACGCCGTCACGAGCCGGGTTGGCATCGGGCGTCGCTCGCGCGTCCGCCCATGTGGAGTGGTGACCCGCCGCCCGAAAGGCAGATTCTTACCTCCGACGCTCGTGGATAGGGTATGAGTTACGACCGGACCAGGGAGACCGACCCTGCGGCCGCGGACGCACTCGCGAGCGAGCGCCAGCGACAGAACAACACCCTCGCGATGATCGCAAGCGAGAACCACGCCAGCGAGGCCGTACTGGAGGCCCAGGGCTCGGAACTCACCAACAAGTACGCCGAAGGGTACCCCGGTGAGCGCTACTACGCCGGCTGCGAACACGCCGATACCATCGAGGAACTCGCCCGGGAGCGCGCACAGGAACTATGGGGGGCCGACCACGTCAACGTCCAACCCCACTCGGGGACACAGGCCAACATGGGGGTCTATCTCACCGCGCTCGAGCCCGGTGACCGGATCCTCTCGATGGAGTTGGAACACGGCGGGCACCTCTCACACGGCCACCCGGCCAACTTCACCGGCAAGACCTACGAGGTCGAACAGTACGGTGTCGACCCCGAGACGGGCTACATCGACTACGAGAACCTCGCGGCGACCGCCGCCGAGTTCCAGCCGGACATCATCGTCTCGGGGTTCTCCGCGTACCCACGGGATATCGACTTCGAGCGCATCCAGTCCGTCGCCGACGACGTGGACGCCTACCACCTGGCCGATATCGCCCACACGACCGGCCTCGTCGCCGCAGGGGTCCACTCCTCGCCGGTCGGCGTCGCCGACTTCGTCACCGGGTCGACCCACAAGACGATCCGCTCCGGCCGCGGTGGCATCATCATGTGCGACGAGGAGTACGCCGACGACCTCGACGCGGCGGTCTTCCCGGGCGCACAGGGTGGCCCGCTGATGCACAACGTTGCCGGCAAGGCCGTGGGGTTCAAGGAAGCCCTGGAGCCGACGTTCGAGGGGTACGCCCAGCAGGTCGTCGACAACGCCCGTGCGCTCGGTGACCGCCTCCAGGAACACGGCTTCTCGCTCGTCTCGGGGGGTACCGACACCCACCTCGTGCTGGTCGACCTCCGGGACTCTCACCCCGAAACGACCGGCAAGGACGCCGAGGAGGCCCTGGAAGAGGTCGGTATCGTCCTCAACGCAAACACCGTCCCCGGCGAGACCCGCTCGGCGTTCAACCCCTCGGGGATCCGCGCCGGCACGCCGGCGCTCACGACCCGTGGCTTCGGCGAGGAAGCCTGTCGCGAGGTCGCCGACCTCATCTCCCGCGTCGTCGACGACTACGACGACGACCAGGTGAAAGCCGAGGTCAGCGAGCGCGTCGACCAGCTTACCGACGAGTACACGCTGTACGACTGACCGTCCCCGGCTGTTTTTATTGTTGGCGGTCCGTCCTCGTGTATGCGGACCTGGAGCCGCCGTGGCGTGCTTGCCGCGGGTCTGACCGGCCTGCTTGCCGGCTGTGCGGGGGGCGAACCCGCCGGCACCACCACCCGCCAGCAGCCCGAGGGTACCCGTTCGACCACGGAAGCCGGGGCAGACGACAGTGCCGACCAGGCGGACGACGCGGCTCTCGACCGCCGGGAGGCAAACGTCGTCGGCGTCGACGTCACCGACGACGACACCGGCTACACGTTCGACGTGACGCTGCACCACGACGACGAGGGGGAGGATGGCTACGCCAACTGGTGGCAGGTCGAGCGCTCCGACGGCACCCGCCTCGGGCGGCGGGACCTCCGCCACCCCCACACACAGCAACCGTTCACCCGGTCGGACAGCTACGACCTGCCCGCCGACGTCTCCTGTGTCGTCGTCCGGGGTCACGACGAGACCCACGGCTATGGCGGGCGCGCGATGCTCGTCGACCTGTCCTCCGGCGTCACCCGGTCGGTCGCCCAGGGCCGGGACCGGGAGGGCTTCGCCGCGACAGCGTGTCCCTGAGTGTGGTCGAACAGCCCGTGTCCCCCTGACGGCCGGGATTCCGGGACGTTCAAGAGCGGTCGCCCCCCTCTCTCTGTCATGACAGAGTTACTCGACGGGGAGGCGCTGGCCGCAGAGCTCAGAGAGGAGCTAGTCGCGGCCACCGAGCGCCTGGCCGACACCGGGTCGCGGCCGACGCTGGCGACGGTGCTGATGAGCGACGACCCCGCAAGCGAGACCTACGTCTCGATGAAACAGGACGACTGCGCCGAGGTGGGGATCGAGGCCCGCGACGTCGAACTCGACCCCGAGGCCCCCGCGGCGGAGCTGTACGACACCGTCGACGACCTGAATGCCGACCCCGAGGTGAACGGGATTCTCGTCCAGATGCCCGTCCCGGACCACGTCGACAAGCGCCGCGTCCTCCGGCGGGTCGACCCCGCGAAGGACGTCGACGGCTTTCACCCCGAGAATGTCGGCCGGTTGGTCGCGGGTGACGCCCGGTTCAAGCCCTGTACGCCCCACGGTATCCAGAAGCTACTCGCCGACGCCGGGGTCGACACGGAGGGGAAGGACGCTGTCGTGGTCGGTCGCTCGGACATCGTCGGCAAGCCGATGGTCAATCTTCTCATGCAGAAGGCGGCGGGCGGTAACGCCACGGTGACAGTCTGTCACTCCCGGACGACCGACCTGGCTGCGAAGACCCGTGGGGCCGATATCGTCGTCGCGGCCGCGGGTGTCCCGGGGATGGTCGACGGCGGCATGCTCAGTGAGGGTGTCGTGGTGGTCGACGTCGGGATCAACCGCGTCGACGCCGACACCGAGAAGGGGTACGAACTCGTCGGGGATGTCGACTTCGAGAGCGCCAGCGAGAAGGCACGCGCGATCACGCCTGTCCCGGGTGGTGTGGGGCCGATGACCCGGGCGATGTTGCTCTACAACACGGTAAAGGCGACCGGCCAGGACGCGGGCGTCGATATCGACCTGCCCTGAGTTCCGGCGGCACTCCTCCGGCGTATCCCCTCCTCAGACCCGTTCCTGTGCCCGTGCGAGGGCCGCCTCGTCGTCGGCCCCGAGATACGCGTGCAGGTCACGCAGCGCGCTGACGACCCGCTCCGCACGCTCGGGGTCGACGTCGCCGTCGAGTGCCTCGATGCGTTTGCGTTCGGCGCGCACCCCCGAGAGCACCCGACTGACCGCCCGGCCGGGGTCGTCGCGGACCCGCCGGATATCGCCCGCGTACGCGTCCGCGGCAGCCGCGACCGCGAGGCCACGCGGCGCGTGCAGGCTCGCGGGCACCTCCTCGGACCCGGGTCGCTCGCCGCTGTCTGCCGTCCGCAGCAGCTCTAGCAGGTACAGCTCCGCCGCGTCGTCGACCCGCATTCGACGCGCGAGGTCGGCCCCAACCCGCCGCAACTCCGCTGCGGACAGATAGGTGTCGTCGAGCCGCTCGAGGCTCCCGGCGTGGACGAACCCTGCCCGGCGGACGTACGCCGCGGCCTCCTCGCTCGCCCGCTCCGCAAGCTCCGCCGTCGTGGTGGTGTCGACAGCCGTTCGCACGCCAGTCAGGTCCAGTTCGACGGCGCCGTCCGTGTGCTCCGCACGCTCGCCGACGCCGACGCTTCTAACCGAGTCACAGGCCGGACACTGTATCTCCCCGGTCTCGTAGTACGACCAGCGCTCCCCGCAGTCGGTACACTCGCGCTCGCCGCGGATCTCCATGCACCACGTACACACCAGCCGGGCATAAGCGCCGGCCTGTCCGGCGTGGCCGACCCAGGTCGTGTCAACCGAGTGGCCGACATGTTTAAGTTCGTCTACCTGATTGTGTAATA
>CAZQZE010000096.1:6142-8711 GCA_964597715.1 uncultured Halobacteriales archaeon | reverse complement strand
GAAATGTTCTGTCCGACAGTATGAGCGGTGAGGGGGGTACGGCGGTCGCTGCGGGTGGCTGCACCGTTGCACTGAGGGTCGTGACGGGTCGGAACGTGCGCGTTGCGGGTCCCCCCCGACCGACCGCCTGCGGTGTCGGTTCAGCCCGTCACACAGCGCACAGCACAGGCGGCCGGCACGACCGGGCGGCGCCACAGGGGTTCAGGGGTGGCTGCCCCGTGGTCGGCTACCATCGGTGGGCTGGGGGAGACAGTCGACCCCGGCAGGGGACGTGTCTGCGTAGACTTATGAGCGAGCAGCCCCAAATACAGGTATGAGTGAACAGGAGTCTATTCCGGATTCGGAGGAGAAGTGGCGAGAGATCCTCACCGACGAGGAGTACCGGGTGCTGCGGGAGGCGGGCACCGAGCCAAAGTTCAGCGGGGACCTGCTGGACATCGACGGCGAGGGAACGTTCAGTTGCGCCGGCTGTGACGCGGAGCTCTTCGACTCCGGGGAGAAGTTCGAGTCGGGGACCGGGTGGCCGAGTTTCTGGGACGTCTACGAGGAGGGCAACGTCGAGACGCGCCTCGACAACAGCCACGGGATGCGGCGGACAGAGGTCGTCTGTGCGCGGTGTGAGGGGCACCTGGGACACGTCTTCGACGACGGGCCCGAGCCGACCGGCAAGCGCTACTGCATCAACTCCGCGGCCCTGGAGTTCGAACACGAGGAGTAATCGCGGTCAGCACCGCCCGTTTCGAGGCAGGTGCGTGCCGACCACCGGAGAGATGTGGACAGTGACACGTGTCGGCCGCCTCCGGCCGGCCCCGCCGCTCGCTGAGAGACGTTTCGGTGGCACCCACCGCGTGGCGCCGTCGGGGGTCGAACCGACACGAGGGACAGTTACTCGGCGGGCACATCGATAACCTGGTAGCTGACGTTGCCGTCCCGCAGCGTGTCCGTGTGCGCGGAGAGGTCGTCACTGGCGGCCAGTAGGAGCACGTCGAGCCCCTTCGTCGCCGCCTCGCGGACGGCTTCCGGCGTCCCAAAGCGGATGTCAGGGTCGAGGTCGGCCGCCCGGGCGAGCGCCAGCGCCTCCGGACTCGAGACGGCGAGCACCGCCGACTGGGCCGCGAGGTCGGCCACCTGACCGGCGTCGGCCGCCTGGCTCCCGCCCTGCTGGACCGTCGGCACCGACACCGCGGTCACCGTCCCGAGGTCGTAGTCGACCACACCATCGAAGTCAGTGACGCCGACCTCCTGCCCGGCGGCCGCGTCCGTGACAGCAACTGCGGTTGCACTGCCGTCGTCACCCGGCGTGGCGCGGAGCACGCCGTCGCGCATCGACAGCGACACCCGGTCGCCCTCTGCTATCGAGCCCGTGGCGAGCGCACTCTCGACCCCGACCTCGTCGACCACCTCCTCGGTAACGTGGTCGACCAGCGCCCGGAGGTCGTCTGTGCGCGAGATGAGCCAGTCGACGCCCTCCTTTGTCACCTCGTAGCGGCCGCGCCCGAGTTTGTCGACGCGGCCCTGGTCGATCAGCTCACGGAGGTAGTTGCTCACCGCCTGTGAGGTGACGCCGATTGCCTCGGCGATTTCCTGCTGGCTGACTGCCGGCTGTCGCTCGGCGATCTGGACGAGAATGCGGTACTGGGTGGCGTCTCGCTTGCTGTCGAGCACGCCTGAACTCCGTTCCGCGTCGCCGCTGTCGCTCATCGTTTGCGTTCCGAGCGCCGAAAACAAGTATTTTTGCACTCCCGCGGGACGCAGACGCCCGTGACGGGCGCTCTGCCGCCCGTTTGCGAAAGTACCCTTTATCTAATACAACCAAACTTGTTTAACCCTCCACGCTAGTTGTAGACGCATGGGACGTGTCACACTCCCAGTAGACGCAAAGGCGGGACCGACCAAGCCGGAGGTTCGGTCGGTGCTGCTCGGCAAACTCGGCCTGAGCCGGAGCGACCACTTTGTCGACGTGGGTTCGTGCACCGGTGCCGTCACAATCGAGGCGGCGCGGGCGGCTGGCCGGGTCACTGCCGTCGAACGTAAGGAGCAACGGCTAGAGGCGACGCGGGACAATCTCGCGGCCAACCCCACCAGTGCGGACGTCGAGTTACGACGGACCGAGGCGCCCGAGGGACTCCCCGGCGACGCTGACGTGATGTTTCTCGGCGGGAGCCGCAACTTCGAGGACGTACTCGACCACGCCGTCGCGACCGGGGTCGACCGGGTCGTGATGAACGTCTCCCGGCTGGAGGTCGCGGGGGAGGCTGTCGAGGCCTTCCGGGAGCGGGACCTGCTCTCGGAGGTCGTCCAGTTCCAGGTCAGCCACGGATACCAACTCGCCGGTGCGACGAGTTTCGACTCGCAGAATCCGGTCTACATGCTCGTCGGCGGCACGGGAGCAGCCGCGGACGGAGGGTCCGAATGACCCTCTACGGTGTCGGACTCGGCCCGGGCGACCCGGGTCTGGTCACGGTAAAGGGCAAACGCGCCCTGGAGACCGCGGACGTCGTCTACACGCCCGGCCGGCTCTCCCGGTCGGTCGCGACCGAGTACGTCAGTGAGGACAGGTTGGGTGACC
>CAZQZE010000096.1:0-6132 GCA_964597715.1 uncultured Halobacteriales archaeon | reverse complement strand
TGACCTCGACTTCCCGATGACCCGCGACGAGGAGACGCTCCGGCGGGCCTGGCGCGACGCGGCAGAGCGGGTCGCCCCTGCCGCCCGCGACGGTGACGCGGCGTTCGTCACGCTCGGGGACCCTAACATCTACTCGACGTTCGGCCACCTTCGCCGGACGCTCGATGCGTTCCACCCTGGGGTCGAGGTCGAGTTGGTCCCCGGGGTCAGTGCCGTCACGGCCTTTGCCTCGGCGCTGGACATCGAGGTGGCCGCCGGCGGCTCGCTGGCGCTGCGCGAGGCCGCGAACGGCGCGGCCCCGACCGGTCCGCCGCGGATGATCCTGTTCAAGGTGACCGACGCGCCCGAGACGGCGCGCAAACTCGAAGCGGCGGGCTACGAGGTCGTGTTCGGCCGCCGGCTGTACATGGAACAGGGCGAGACGATTGTGACCGACGAGCCCGCGGACCTCGCCGAGCGGGACTACTACACACTGGCCTACGCCGAACAGCCCGGCGCCCGCCAGCAGCGCGCGACGGACGCGTTCGTCTCGGCCGACGGCGGCCGGGTAACGGGAACCGAGCACATCGACGA
Organism: uncultured Halobacteriales archaeon; assembly: GCA_964597715.1. Taxonomy (GTDB): domain Archaea; phylum Halobacteriota; class Halobacteria; order Halobacteriales; family Haloarculaceae; genus Salinirussus. The sequence goes on along the minus strand of CAZQZE010000096.1, from coordinate 5,559 downwards.
GGAGCGCTCGGAAGGGGTGTTGTGCGGTGACGGCCTCGCTCACCGGGAGGTGCCCGATGAGTGAGCCAACAGCCGGCGACCGCCAGGAGGGGATCCCCTTTATCGGCGCCGGCCCCGGCGACCCCGGCCTGCTGACCGTCCGGGGCCGCGGGCTGTGCGAGGAGGCCGACCTCGTCGTACACGCGGGGTCGCTCGTAAACAGCGAACTGCTGGAGGAGTTCTGTGCGGACGCCGAGCAGGTGACGAGTATCGGAAAGGACCTCGAGGAACTGGTGCCGCTGATGCGCGACGCGTACCGCGAGGGACGAACCGTGGTCCGCCTCCACAGCGGTGACCCCGCCATCTACGGGGCGGCGCTGGAGCAGATGGATGCCCTGGAGTCCGAGGATGTCCCGACCTACTTCGTGCCGGGTGTGACCGCTGCCTTTGCCGCGAGCGCCACGCTCCGGACGCAGTTGACGCTCAACGAGGTGGCGAATCACGTCGCGTTCACCCGCCCACAGGGGGAGACCCTGACCGAGGAGGAGGACCATATCGCCGACTTCGTCGGCATGGGTGACGTGACCACGTGCATCTACCTGGGGACCCACGCCGTCAGCGAGACGATGGACAGACTCCAGGCGGATGGGGTCGACCCCGAGACGCCCGTTGTCGTCGTCTACCACGCCTCCTGGCCCGACGAGGACGTTATCCACGGCACCGTCGAGACGATCGGCGAGCAGGTCGAGGCGGCGGGCTACCGCGCCTCGGCGCTGGTGGTCGTCGGCGACGCCGTCGGCGGCGAGGGGTACGAGCGCTCCTACCTGTACGGCGGGTGGGCGAACCGAGGCGGTGACGGGACGGAGGCTGATGACTAATGAGCACTGACAACACGACCGACGGGAGTACAGACGACTCGGGCGGACACTGCGCGACCCCGGACAGCGACGGCGAGGTGGCCGAGGAGATCGCAATCATCTCCTTTGGCCGGAAGATGGAGACCGCCGAGGAGATCCGCGAGGGGGTCGGCGACCGCTACGAGTCGGTCGATATCATCGAGTACCACGGCGGCGTCTTCGCCGAACACTGGGGGGAGTACGACTGCTTTGTCGGGCTGATGGCGAGCGGCATCGCGATGCGAAAAACCGCCCCCCTGCTCGACGACAAGTGGGAGGACCCCGCGGTGGTCGTGGTCGACGAGGAACTGACGTGGGCGATCCCCCTGACCGGCGGCCACCACGGCGCCAATCAGGTCGCCGACGACCTCGCCTCGATGGGTGCGGTGCCGGCCATGACAACCGCCTCGGAGGCCGCCGGAAAGCAGGGCGTCGAGGAGCGCGCGAAGGCGCTCGATACCCACGTCGTCAACGGTGACTCGACGGTGGCAACAAACCTCGCGGTCCTCGACGAGACCCTCGGCCCGGTCGCCCGTCTCGACGGGCCGGCGGCTGTCGTTGCCGACGACGACGTGACCGTCCTCAACCGGAACAAGGAGGAGGGTGTCGTCCTCGGAACCGGGAGCGTCTCGGGTGCGACCGCGGAGCAGTTCCTCGACGCCTGGCGCGGTGCCCTCGAAGGGACCGGGTTCGGGGTCGAGGACGTGGAGTTCGTCGCCACCGCCACCCGGAAGGAGGAGGAGGACGGGCTGCTGGCCGCCGCCGAGCAACTGGACCTCGGGGTTGTTTCCTTCGAGAAGGAGACGCTGGTGGAGTTCGAGGGCCCCACACCCTCGCGGTCGAAGGAGCTGATCGGCTGGCCAGGGGTCGCCGAGGCGTCGGCTATCGCCGGCGGCCGCGACCACGACCTGGTCTGCGAGAAGGAGCGGTTCGACGAGGCCGTCACCGTGGCGGTGGGACGATGACCGCCGCCCGCGACGACCCCGCCGGGTCGGACAGTCCCTCCGCCGAGGACACGGACGAACAGGGCACACTCTACGTGGTCGGGATCGGCCCCGGCCTGCCGGGGGAGATGACCCAGCGGGCAACGGAGGTCATCGCCACCGCGGACTGCGTGGTCGCGTCGACGCTGTACCAGGAGTTCCTGCGCCGGGACGGGACACTCCCGGCGGAGGACCGCACTACAGCGGGCGGTGTGGAGGCGTTCGGCCCCGACGGGGCCGGCGAGGACGGCAAGGTCGCGACACGACCCGACGGCACCGAACAGGCGGTCATCCGGTCGACGATGGGCCGGCAGGTCGAACTTGCCCGGGAGGCCTTTGCCCGGGTGCGGGCTGGCCAGACTGTCGCCCACGTCTCCGGCGGCGACCCGAACGTCTACGGCAAGTCCGACCTGGTGTACCTGATGGCCGACGAGGAGGGTGCCGACGACATCCAGGTCGAGATCGTTCCCGGCGTGACGGCGGCGCTCGGCGGGGCTGCGAACCTCGGCGCACCCCTGTCGAACGACTTCTGTACGGTCTCGCTGTCGGACAAGTGGCGCGGCTGGACGGAGATCGCCGAGAAGCTGCGCGCCGCGGCGATCAGCGGGTTCGTCGTTGTCCTGTACAACTGCTGGCGGGACTACGAGCGCGCTGTCGGGGTACTCCGGGAGGAGCGGGCCGACCACGTCCCGGCGGCGATCATCAACGACGCCGCCCGCGGCGACGCCGGCCGGAACGTCGACGGCGAGACCCACACCATCACCACGCTTGGCGAGTTGCCCGAACACGGCGACAAGGTCGGCGGCATGGGTACGTCGATCCTCGTCGGCAACCACGAGACGGAGGTACGAGAGAACGACCACCGCGAGTTTCTCGTCACCCCGCGGGGCGGGCGTGACGTGGAGGACTTCTAATGAGCAAATCAGACGAAACCGAACAGACGACATCGACCTGCGGCGCGAGCGAGGCATCGACAGACACGACCAGCACAGAGACGAGCACCGACACCGGCTCGACGTGTGGCGCCTCGACGGCCGACGAGAACACCTCGGCGTGTGGGGGGTCGTCCTCGTCGGAGTCGACCTGTGGTGCGTCTGACAGCTCCGAGGAGGAGGACGTTGGCGCGACCGTCGAGGACTTCGACGCCGACCCCGGGCGTCTCGTCGCCGTTGGGCTCGGCCCCGGTCAGCCGGAGGGGATGACGAGACGGGCAACGACGGCCCTATCCGAGGCCGAGCACATCGTCGGCTACACCACGTACATCGACCTCATCCCGGACGAGGTCACCGAGGAGGCCGAGGACATCTACCAGACGCCGATGTGCGGCGAGGTCTCACGGACCGAGGAGGCCATCGACCGGGCGCTGGCCGGCAACGACGTCGCCATCGTCGGCAGCGGCGACCCCAACGTCTACGCGCTGGCAGGGCTGGCACTCGAGATCCTCGAGTCGAAAGGCGGCACGGCGTCGGCGGTCGACTTCGAGGTCGTCCCGGGGGTGCCGGCGGCACAGTCCTGTGCGGCCCGGTTGGGTGCGCCGCTGGTCAACGACACCGTCTCGGTCTCGCTGTCGGACCACCTGACACCGATGCCGACTATCGAGTCCCGGCTGCACGCCGCGGCAAAGGAGGGGTTCACACTCACGATATACAACCCCTGGAGCCGCAAACGCCGGGAGAACTACCAGAAGTGCTGTGAGATACTGCTCGAACACCGCGACCCGGAGACGCCCGTCGGAATCGTCCACGGGGCCGGCCGGGAGGACGAGCAGACGGAGATCGTCGACCTCGGGGACCTGCCGGAACTGGGCGAGAGTGACCTGGTCGACATGACGACAACCCTGCTCGTGGGAACCGACGAGACCTACGTCTGGGACGGCCGGATGGTCACCCCCCGGGGCTACGAGACAAAGTACGACTACTGATGTTTCGAGTCACTATCGACCGGCAGGCGTGTGCGGGTATCTTCGCCTGTCTGGTCCGGGACGACCGCTTTGTCGAGGGTGCCGAGGGGCTCGCAAGCCTCGACCCGGAGGCGGCCGAACGCCTCCACCGCAGCGACACCGAGGTGACGGCCGTCTTTAGCGAGGGGCGGGAACACGCCGAACAGGCCGCGGCGGCCTGTCCGCCGAACGCCATCACCGTCGAGGACGTCGACGCCTGCGAACCGGGCGAGCCTGCGGAGGTGAGCGGATGTCGGTAGAGACGGGCACGCCCGACGACATGCTCGGCCGGCACCCGGAGACGGCGTACTTCTGGGGGCGTGTCATCGGTGACGGCGACCTGACCGCCGACTGTGTAACCGTGCGGGCGGGCGACGAGACTGCGGCCCGGCGGCTGGCGTCGATTGCCGGCGCCGAGACGGTCGACCACCGCATCCTCGACCGCGAGTACGCCCACGACCCCACCATCACCCGTACCGAGGACGAGTACACGGTCCAGGTGTTCGGTGGCCTCGCCGAGCGGGCCGGTGCGTCGCTGGGCCTCCCGGTCGGCGACCAGCCCGGCGGCTACCGGCTCGATGTCTTCGAGGGGCAGTCCCGGCAGCTTCTTCGGGGCCTGCTGGAGGGCTGTGGGACGGTCTGTTTCAAGTCGGACGCCGGGGCGGTCGGTCTCTCGTTCGTCCACGAGGACCGTCGGTTACTGGAGCGGGTCCGGTCGCTGCTCGCCACAGTTCCTGTCGACGCCCCGACGGACGAGCCGGCCGAGACCACGAGCGGGTACTGGTTCGGCGTCGACGACGACGCCGTGCCCGACCTCGGCCCGTGGCTGTACGAGGGCAGCGAGGCGAGTGGCCTGTTCGCCCCGAGTCGGCGGCGGAAACTCCGGCGAAGCCTCGACCAGGCCGACAGAGGGCCATGAGCCGGCCGGAGAACGGTGGGGGGATGGCAGACGGTATCGACGACGAGGCGGTGCTGCTGGCAGGCCACGGCTCCCGCCGAGAACGCTCGAACGAGCAGGTTCGGGAGCTCGCGGCGGCGTTCGAGGGCCGGCTCGGTATCCCCACAGACGCCGGCTTTCTCGAGTTGGCCGAACCCGCCATCCCCGAGGCCATCGCCGGCCTCGCGCCGACAGTCTCGCAGGTGACGGTCGTCCACCTCTCGCTGTTCGCGGCGAGCCATGTCAAAAACGATGTTCCGCTCGCGGTGAAACGAGCCCGGACGGAGTTCCCGTCGACGACGGTGCACAACGGCGCTCACCTGGGGATCCACCCGGCGATCCTCGACCTGCTCGACGACCGTGCCCGCGCTGTAGAGGCCACCCTCGGCGTGGACCGCGAGGCCGACGACGTTGCGGTTGTCCTCTGTGCCCGCGGCTCCAGCGACCCCGACGCCAACGGCGACGTGCACAAGCTCGCCCGGCTCCTGTACGAGGGGCGGGGCTTCACACGCGCCGAGGCCGCGTTTATCGGCGTGACCGAGCCCCTGCTGGACGAGGTGTTACACACTGTTGCCAAGAGTCGCCCCGACGCAGTTGTCGTCCTGCCCTACATGCTCGGGGACGGTGTCCTGACCGGGCGGATCCGTGACGGTGCGGCGACATTCGACGAGGAGTACCCGTACGTCGACGCGGCGGCGGGCGACCCGCTGGGGACGGACTCCCGGCTGCTCGACGTCCTGGCGGACCGCTGGCAGGAGGCCCGGACGGGAAGCGTCGAGATGTCCTGTGACACCTGCAAGTACAAGGTCGAACTCGACGGCTACG
>CAZQZE010000095.1:0-8725 GCA_964597715.1 uncultured Halobacteriales archaeon | reverse complement strand
CTACCCGGCGACCGACTCGAACGGCCGGGCATCGATGCGGCGTTCGAGAACCTCACCCTGACGCCGAACGTCTCCGCGGACTTCGAGTTGCGGATCATTACGAGCCCGGGGCCACTGTCGACGACCCCGGCGTTCGGTCCGCGGGAGACGAACGGCACTGTCCCGCTGACCTTCGCCAACATCACGAAGACGATCACTGACGAGGAGCTTCAGACCGTGACAGTCCGGGCCCGTGTCTCGAAAGCCAGGCTTGCGGAACTGGGTGCGCGGCCGGAGACGGTGGTGCTGTTCCGATACGAGGGCGACCGGTGGGTGCCAAAGCCGACCAGCGTGGTCGCCGAGACCGAGCGGACGGTTGTGGTCGCGGCCACCGCTGAGGGGCTCTCCGAGTGGACGGCTGCGGCCCGTCGCCCACAGTTCAACATCACCGACGCCGTCATCGACATCCGGGCGCCGACGGTCGAGGACACCGTCACGGTCCAGACGTTCATCGAGAACACCGGCGGCGCCGATGGGCTGTACGAGGCAGAGCTCCTCGTCAACGGCAGTGTCGTCGACCAGCGACGGACGAGCATCCCCCCGGGTGGGACGGCACAGCTGAACTTCCGCCAGTTGTTCGAGACCCCACAGACCTACGAGGTGCGGGTGAACAACTTCACCGTCGGTGAGGTGACGGTCAACCCACAACCCGACAGCGGTGCGGATGAGACAGCAACGCCCACACCTTCGTCCGAGGTGAGTGGTCTAGCTCCGGTCGCTATCGGTGCTGTGGTGGCGTTACTCATCGGTGTCGTGTTACTCGCACGGGTGTACCGGCAGCGTCGCTGAGCGTCCGACGGCCCCGGCCGCGGTGACCCCCCTTCCGGGGGTGGGGGAGGCCGGTCAGACGGTCGGCGTGTTGGCCGGTGCCACCTGCCCGCGGTCGACTGCTGCAGCGGCAAGCTCCAGTGTGACCTGGCCACCGTCTGTCTGGTCACCGAAGACTAAGCTCCCGCCCGACTCCTCCGCAATCAGGTGTGCCAGCCAGAGGCCGACGCCACTACCGTGGTCCAGGGCCGTCTCCTGGTCGGCCCCGATGACCTCCTGCTCCGACTCCGGAATCCCGGGGCCGTCGTCCGCGACGGTGACGGCGACCGTCTCGCCCTGCCGTGAGACCGATACCTCGACTGTCGGCTCTGTGGCGTGCACACAGGCGTTCTCGACGAGTGTGGCAACTGCGTACTCGAGTGTGGAGACCGCCCAGACGGGCTGGCTCGACGGCGTTGTTGCCCGAATCGTGGCGTCGGGAAACTCCCGCCGGTGGTCCTCGACGGTGCTCGTGACGATATCGGCCACGTCCACCTCGACGACGCCGTCCTGGGCACTCTCCATCGCACGGTCCATCCGGTCGGCTTTCTTCGAGTGAGCCAGGAGTTTGTCGATCATCTCGAGGCCGGTCTCGGCCATATCCTCCTGTCGGTCCTGGCCCATCTCCGGCATCATCTCGAGGTGGCTCTGGACGACCGAGAGGTCGTTTTGCACGTTGTGCCGGAGCACACGATTGAGGACGCTCAGCCGTCGCTCCCGTTTCTGGATGGTCTCCTCGCGTGTTTCGAGCCCGCCGGCCAGGTTGTTGAACCCGTCACTGATCCGGTCCCACTCCTCGGCCGCCGACAGCGAGAGCCGGTGGTTGAACCGGCCGTCCGTGAGCGCCCGGAACCCGTCCAGCAGGCGTTCGGTCTGCCTGAGATTGGTCCGGTACTGCCAGACCCCGAGGCCGAGCATCGAGGTGAGGACGACCAGGAGACTGGCCCCTTGCACGACCTGGAGGTCACGGAGCTGTGCCGTCAGTGCGGCACGGTCACGCCGGAGGGTGAGTTGCCAGGCTGGACCCTGCCCGGCCGGTTGGATGGCGGCGGTGGCGGTCAACTCCTCCTCGAACCGTGTTTCGGCCGGTGCGAGGACCGCCTGGTCCGATTCCAGCCCCGGTGCTGTGACACTCACCGCCTGTTCGCCCTGACGGAGTGTGTTTAGCGGCTCCAGTACCTGTGCCTCCGGCGCGCCGACAGTGCCGTTTCCTGTCCCGACCCGCAGCGCTGCCACGATAGCCCCGTCCTGTGTCGCCTCTCCGTCGTCGACCCGGGGGTGTAGTGGCACAGCCATCGTGACCACGTAGATATTCCCCGAGAGACGCTCCGGGGCGGCGATATAGGCGTTTCCGTCGAGTGCCTCCTCGATATACGCCCGGTCGGAGACGTCGCGACCGATGACGTCCTCGCGACGGTCGATCTGGCCCCGGAAGTCGACGACCGTCCCGTTCGGCGCCACCACCTGCGCGGCGAAGAACTCCGAGGTGTTGACAAACCGCTGTAGCGGTGCTCGTGTCCGGCTCAGTGTCACGTCCGGGTCCGAGCCCAGATTCTCCAGCCGGACCAGCCGCTGGGTCAGCTCTGTCCGTACCTGTCCGGCGCTCACGGTCGCGGTCTGCTGGAGCTCCGCCTGCTCCTGGGCGACGATCTGGCCCTTTGCCAACTCCGTACTCCCCAGGACCACCCCACCCAGCACGACGACGATCACCAGCAAGAGCAACGCGTACTTCGTCCGGAGCCGCATGTACCTTCACGCGACGCCACCGGTATAACTGTCACGCCACGCAAATGACTCTCACACGCTCGCACGCGGCGATTGTGTTGTTGCGGGAGCATCCGCCTGTGGGCCTGGTATACACCCTCGCACGGGCGCGGTCATCTCACCAATCGCTCGCGGTCAGGGCATCACCGTCCTGCTACCTGCGGGAGGAGCACACACGGTGGAGGCGCTCGGTCGACCACCCTTGCCGGCGGTGGCCGGCACCACACGGAGGGTGGACCCGCTGATGAGTGTCGCACCCAGCTACCGTCCGGCCTGTGACGTCACGTGGCCGTAAACCGGCCCGGCCAGCACGAGAACGGCGACCCCGGCCGCCACAACCACGAGTTCGGGCGTGATACCCGGCGAGAGCGACAGTGAGCGCATCGATGCGCCCGTAACGACGGCGGCAGTCGCCCAGGGGATCTCGCCGATGACCGTCGCGGCGAGGAACCGACCGGGCGGCAGTCCCGCGAATCCGGCCCCGTAGGAGACAGCGTCCCCGGGTACGGGCACGAGCCGGGCGGCCACAACACCCCGGAAGGCCCCGACAGCGTCCGCCACCCGGCGCCCGGCCTCTCCGAGCGAGGCCAGCGGACCGCCGTCGACACGCCGGGCCAGTAGATAGGGAGGTAACGCCGACAGCCCGGTCCCGGCCAGCGCGACTGGGAGCCCGACCACGGGGCCGTAGAGGTAGCCGACGAGGACCGCAAGCGCCGTCACCGGCCACAGCAGGAACGGGCGGGCCAGATAAACCGCGCCGAGTACGGCGACGAAACTGACCGGGTTGGCGGTCAGCCCGGTCAGCCGGTCGACCAGGACCTGCGGCGAGAGTGTCAGGGTCGCAACCAGGGCAACGGCCGCGAGCCCCGCGACACCCAGTGCCTGTCGGCGAGCCGCCCGATTCATACACCTTTCCCGGCCGGCCCGGACAAACGCTTTGTGGTGGGCGGGCCAACCACCCCCGTGCAGCGTTCCGACCACGAGACGGTCGAACTCGGGGTGGAGCTGCTCGCCCACCTCGAACACGCCGAACTCGACCTGGCGGCGGCGGTCGACCGGGTCGAGACCGTCACGACCGACCCACACCTCACCCGCGAGATCCTCGACACCGCCGAACTCCGCGGGATTATCGACCGTGAGGACGGGGTCGTCCGGCCACAGACCGGCGATTACGTCAGCTTCGAGGCCGACGTGGTTGCCCGGGAGGGTGACTTTACCTGTCGGCGCTGTGGGGCAGGACTCTCGACGGGCCACTTCGTCCGGTTCGAGGCCGGCGAACACGGCCCCTTTGGCTCCTCGTGTATCAGGAAGGTAACCGGCCGGGAGTGACAGCCGGCGGCTGTCAGCGCCCCCGTCTGAGCTCCTCGATCAGTTGCTCGACGGTTTCACCCTGTCGCGTGACCGCCTGCTGTTGCCGGTCGACCGTCTCCTGGTACTGTTCGAGGATCTCGTTTTGTCGCTTGACGGCCTGCGTCAGACGGTCGACCTGGGCTTTCAGTTCCTCGAACGCCGCCGGGTCGACAGTTGCGTCCGCGGCAGCGCCGGCTTCGAGTTCGGTCTCCGAGTCCGGGGCCTCCTCCGCGGGGCCGTCTGGGGTCGCCGTCACTGTCCTGTCCGCAGGCGACGACTCCCCGTCGGTCGGCTGGTCAGGGTCGGCCGTCGCCGCGGTCTGTCCCCCGCTGTCGGCCCCGGTCTCCTCGGCGCCGGAGCGGCCACGGGCGTCCGCGGCCGACCGTGCACCGCCCTCGCCGGCAGCGTCCGTGCCGCTGGCGTCGTGTCCGGCGTCCGAGCCCTCGCCGACCAGCGGCGAGATACCCTCACTGAGGCCGATGTCGTCGCCGCTGGACCGGTCCGGGGCGTCGTCCTCGTCCGCGCCGACGGCCGCGTTCAGCGCCGCCAGAGAGCCGACATCGTGGTACGCAAACAGCGCGTCCTGGAGGGTCTCGCGGACCACCGGGGCCTCGTCGTTTGGTGCCTTGATTCGTTCGGGACGTCCGTCCACCGCGAGAACGACCTGGGTCGCGACGCTGCCCTCCTCGAAGGACAGTCCTGTGACGTCCGCGTAGGGGTACTCCTCGAAGTCGGCGTCCCAGACGGGTGTCCCGACGTGTTTGCCGAGACGGGCCTCGGTGACCACGAGGGTGAGTTCGCTGAACCCGAAGACCCCGGCAATCGACTCGGCGGGTTCGATAACCCCCGCGGTGGTGAGGATGCCGTCGAACAGGCGTTCGAGGACCGCCTCGCTCCGCCGGCCGGGGATGGTGAACGATTCGGTCCCGTCGACGTACTCCAGGACGAACTTCGTCTTCCGGCGTCCCTCGGAAATCTCGAGTGTCTCGACGTCGTGGGAGAAGACCTCGACGCCCTCGTCGCTCAACAGCCCCTCGCCGCGGTACAGTAGCGTCCGGGACTGGGTGAAGCAGACCACGTCCTCGTCGCCGAGACTCACGGCCGTCTCGATATCCTCGTCACCGAGGCGGGTCCTGACGAGGCTCGGTATCTCCATGGCGGAGTGTATCTGTCGTCGGATATAAAACCGAGGGATGGGGATCGGCCACTGTTCCCGGCCTTCCCGGCGACGAAACCACAGTCGGCGTTTGAGCGAATACCGGGTTTATACTGGTGGGGTTCGTACGGGCGGGTATGACTCCCAGCCCCGACACCGGGACGCCGACCGACGAGCTCCTGCTGGGAATCCTCCTCGCTGTCGGCGGGGGTGCAGTCGGCAGTACCCTGAACAGCGAGTTCGGAAGCATCCTCACCCTTCTCGGCCTCTCGGTGGGCGTTGGGGCGTACGTCGTGTCGGCACTCTCCGCGGCCACGGACCCGGCCGGCCGCCACGGCCCTCCGCCCGGGGAGGACGACAGGCCGGGTGAGACCGAGGCTCGTGGCGACTCCTGAGACCGGGCCTCCTCATACTGCCGAACGTTCGTGACAGTACTCGTCATCCCGGGGTTGTGAGTCTCTTTACAGACGGACAGCCGGCAGTGTCAGACACGCCTGACCGGTCGCCAGCCTGAGCGCAACTGACAGGGAGGCTTCAACCCAGTCTACTCCAGCGCCTGTTCGATGGTCTCTCGCCACTCAGTCACGGTCGGGGCGTCGGCCGACAGCTCCGTTTCCCCCACCGACAGTGACAGTGCTCCCGAGTCCTCGGCCGCCCCGAGGTTGGCGACCGGCGCGACACCGTCGAACGCCTCGCGGAGGCCCACGGGGTCGGTCGTCTCCACGACGACCCGCCCCGGCTGTTCGTGAAAGAGGTGGGTGGCCGAGGGGAGCGAGACGTCGGCGCCGGCACCCTCGTGGACCATCTCCGCGAGGGTCACCGCCAGCCCGCCGTGGCTGACATCGTGAGTGGCAAGCGTCGCGTCACGGTTCGCGACTGCCGTCACCGTCTCGACGAGGGCCGCGGGCCGCTCCGGCAGGTCGGGATACCGGTCGCTCCCGCCGAACTGGGCGAGATACTCAGAGCCACCCAGCCGCGGGTCCGTCTCCGACGCCACACCCGCCGCGGGCTCGGCCAGCGTCCGGTCACCGACCACGAGCAGGTCGCCCCGGCCGTCGAGGGCAAGCGGCGGCGCCTCGTAGCCGTTCTTCGTCCCGACCATCGCCAGGGTCGGCGTCGGCGGAACCGGGCCGGCCGGCGAGTCGTTGTACAGCGAGACGTTCCCGCCGACAACAGGGACGGAGAGGGTCTCACACATCTCCGCGAGCCCGTCGACGACCTCTTTGAACCCGCCGTAGACATCGGGCTTCTCGGGGTTGCCGCCGTTGAGGCAGTCGACGGCCGCCAGCGGTGTTGCTCCCTTTGCCGCGATGTTGGTCGCGTTCTCCAGGGCGACCCCGCGGGCCCCGTTGTAGGGCGCGACGTCGGTCCAGTTGGGGTCGGCGCCGGCCGAGAACGCCAGCCCGACGCCCGCCGGGGCCGTTGCGCCCTCCTCAGCCGCCTCGGTTGTCGCCTCCCGGATGGCGAGGAGCGCCGCGTCGTCGCCGGGCCGCCGTGCGGTCCGGACGCCGACCTCGTGGTCGTACTGCCGGTAGACCCACCGCTTCGAGGCGGTGTTCGGGCTCGCAACCACGGCTTCCAGGGCCGCCTCGATGTCGGGGTCAGGCAGGTCCCGGTCGGGCGTCGGCGGCTCGTCGCTCGGCAGGTCGTTCATCGGCGCGCCCTCGCCGAGGAACCCGGCGTCGGCCTCTACGACCGTCTCCCGCTCCCCGTCCTCGCCGGCAATAGTGCAGACGTACTCGCCGTCGGTGACCTCGCCGACGACGGACGCGCCGAGGTCGTACCGCTCGGCGACCGCCTGCACGCGGTCGACGTGTTCCGGGCGGACCTCGTAGACCATCCGCTCCTGGGACTCCGAGAGCAGTATCTCGAGGGCGTTCATCTTCGGTTCCCGCTGGTGGACGGCGTCGAGGTCAATCCGCGCGCCGAACCCGCCCTTTGCGACGAGTTCACTAGAGGCCCCGCCAAGCCCCGCGGCGCCGAGGTCCCGGGCGGACTCGACCAGCCCCTCGTCGAGTAGCTGCTCGTTGGCCTCGATGAGCAGTTTCTCCGTGTATGGGTCGCCGACCTGCACCGCAGGCCTGTCCTCGGTCTCGGCGTCCGCCGAGAGGTCCTCGCTGGCGAATGAGGCCCCCCCGAGCCCGTCCCGGCCGGTTGCGTTGCCGACGAGGACGAGCCTGTTGCCCGGTTGCTGTGCTTCGGCGGTCACCAGCCGGTCTGGGTCGTCGATCAGGCCGATGCAGGCGACGTTGACCAGCGGGTTCCCCTCGTAGTCGTCGTGGAAGGCGACGCTTCCGGCGACGGTGGGGACACCGATACAGTTGCCGTAGTGGCTGATCCCCTCGACGACCCCCTCGAAGAGGTAGCGGGCGTGGTCGTCCCCGAAGTCCCCGAAGTACAGCGAGTCCGCCAGCGCGACCGGGTAGGCCCCCATCGAGAGGGTGTCCCGAACGATCCCGCCAACACCGGTCGCCGCGCCGTCGAACGGGTCGACGTAGGAGGGGTGATTGTGGCTCTCGATACCCATCGTGATGTAGGTCTCCTGGCCGTCCCCGTCCTCCTCGTCCCCCGTCGGGAGGGCGACGACGGCGGCGTCGTCGCCGGGGCCGACGACGACCTGTTCGCCCTCGCTGTCGAAGGCGTCGAGCAGCGGCCGCGAGGAGCGGTACGCACAGTGCTCACTCCAGAGGTTCTCGAAGAGTGCTGCCTCGGCTGCCGTGGGCTCGCGCCCCAGTTCCTCGGCGACGAGCTCCCGGTCCGCGTCGGCAAGCGCCATACCACTGGTTGCTCCAGCCGGTTCAAAGTGCTTTCCATGCGCGTTCGGACACACATCGGTGCGTCCGCTCCGCGGGTTTCTCGCAGGATGCTCGCTCAGGGATTTGAACCCCGGTCATCGGCTGTCTTCCAATCCGGTTTGAGCCGAAATTGTCGAAAGGCCGATATGATTGGCCGAGCTACACCAAGCGAGCGCGACCGTAATTCGTGTGAAGTCGTCTAATCAAATAAATCCCACCACTTCTATTCGAGTGCCGGATTATCATCAACCTCGATATCGCCATGCTCTACTGACATGTGGCACGGACGGCAGAGAAGAACGAGATTGTCGAGGGTATGTGCGTCGCGCAGGTCGGAGTCTGTGTCGTCGCGGAACTCCCGGACTGGTGTGATGTGATGGACATCCAGCAGCTCGTCAGCACCATCCTCGCCACAGAGCTGACACACCTCGTCGCGTTCCCTTACCTTCCTGCGGGCCGTTGTCCAGCCCGGCCCATATTGGGGAACCTCACCACCGCGCCAGTTCGGGTTATTGGTTCCCGTCCGGGCCTCACTCATCCGTCTCCGGGTCTCCGCCGATTTCGAGCTTCCGGACAAGGATTCGGATATTTTTTCTCGCGTCTCCGCCGGAAGTTCCGAGCCGGAATGTGCCTCCGACATTCGCTCACGGACCGTCTCGTCGAATTTCCTCCCGGTCAGGGCATCCGAGATAGCTTCCCTGACCGACTGGTCGCGCTCCTCGCCGTGGAGTGGATGATTCTCGCCGGTCATCTCGCGTCGTTCAATGTCGAACTCCTTCATCCATTTTCGGATCGCTCTAGGGGACACCCCACA
>CAZQZE010000094.1:0-8789 GCA_964597715.1 uncultured Halobacteriales archaeon | reverse complement strand
CGTCCTCGACACCAACGCGCTGATGATGCCCGTCGAGTGTGACATCCGGGTGTTCGAGGAGTTAGACCGGCTGCTGGACGCGCCGGCGCCGGTCGTCCCGGCGGCGGTTCCCGCGGAACTGGCGGCGCTCGCGGAGGGCGGCGGCGAGGAGGCCACGGCCGCGAGCGTCGGGCAGGACCTCGCCGAGCGGTGTGCCGTCCACGGGACAGACGCCGAGTACGCCGACGACGCGGTGCTCGAACTCGCAGACCGGCTGGACGCACACGCGGTCACAAACGACGGGCCCCTGCGCGAACGTCTGCGCGAGGCGGACGTTCCGGTAATTTGTTTACGGGGCCGGAACAAACTCGCAGTTATCTGAACATGTACAAACGGGTCAAACTACGCGATACGGTCGAGGTACCGCCGGAGGACCTGGCAGACGTGACGCCGGGCCTCGTGAAGCGACTGTTACAGGACAAACTCGAGGGCCGGATGGACGAGGACGTCGGCTCCGTTGTCTCGGTCATCGAGGTCGACGATATCGGCGAGGGGGCGGTCGTCCCCAACCAGCCCGGCGTCTACTACGAGGCCGAGTTTGACGCGTTGACCTTCGACCCCGATATGCAGGAACTCGTCGACGGCGAGATTGTCGAGACCGTCGACTTCGGCGCGTTCGTGGGGATCGGCCCCGTGGACGGGCTGTTGCACGTCTCCCAGATCTCCGACGAGTATCTGGCCTACGACGGGGAGAACAACCAGTTGGGGTCCCGGGAGTCCAGCCGGACGGTCGGGACCGGCGACTCGGTTCGAGCCCGGATCGTCACCAAGAGTATCGACGAGCGCAACCCCCGGGACTCGAAGATCGGGCTGACCGCGAAACAGGTCGGGCTCGGGAAACACGGCTGGCTCGACGAGGACCACCAGAAACGCGAGCGGGCCGAGGCCGGCGCCGAGGCGGGTGAGGACTGATGGCCGACCGTGTGGTCTGCCGGGAGTGTCACCGGGTCCAGGAGAACGTCGAGGTGGAGGCCTGCCAGGCGTGCGGGTCGACCTCGATGACCGATGACTGGGCGGGGTATGTCGTCATCGCCCACCCCGAGGACAGCCGGATCGCCGAGGAGATGGAGGCCACCGAGCCCGGGGCCTACGCGCTGAAGGTGCGCTGACGTGCCGGTCGTCGAACTCCAGCCGGCCCTGCGCTCGGAGCTAAAGGAGCCGATGGGGCCGGTCTTTACCGACGCCGGGGAGTTGCTCACCGCGGCCGACACGCCCGTCGTCGCGGTCGGCGACATGGTCACCTATCACCTGCTTGAGGCCGACCACACCCCGGCCGTTGCGCTGGTCGACGAGCGCACCGAGCGCGAGGCCGTCGACGACCGCGTCCGCGAGGCGCTCGACGGCGCGAGCTTTGACCGCGAGGTCCGCGTCGAGAACCCGCCGGCGACCCTGACCGCCGCCCTCCTCGAGGCGCTGGCCGGCGCCGTCGACGGCAGGGGGTCGGCGCTGCTCGATGTCGAGGGCGAGGAGGACATGGCGGCGCTACCGGCCATCCTGACCGCCCCCGACGGTGCGGGTGTCGTCTACGGCCAGCCCGGCGAGGGGATGGTACTCGTAACCGTCGACCGGGAGGCCCGCGAGGGCGCCCGAGGTATACTGGAACGGATGGACGGTGACCCCGACAGGCTGTTTGGGATCCTGGGTGTGTAGCCCGGCGGGGCGCTCCTGCCGTGACCGGCGCCGGGTGTGCCCTCGTAGTGTGTTGTCGGCTGCTCGACAACGGGACAGCCCGAAGCTTCTGTCGGCGTACTACCGCCGCAGGGCGAGCACGTACCGTGTGAGTGAGTTGTGAACCGGGCGCTGGAAGGCCGCCTCGGTGGTCCAGCCCGCGCCGCTCGCGGTCCGGGCCCAGGGCCGGTCCCCGACCACGACACACCGCGGGGCGACCCGTCTGGCCTCCTGGAGCGCCTCGCTCATCAGGTCGCCGAGGTTGCCCTCGATCTTCGACTGGCGGCCGTAGGGGGCGTCGAAGACGACGGCGTCGACCCCGTCGTCCCCGACCGGGAGGTCGCGGACGTCGCCGCGGGCGACCCCCCAGTCGACGTCAGGGGTATCGCCGCCGGCCTGGTGGGCCCCGGTGAGCGCGGCCGCGAGATTCTCCTGGCTTCCCTCGACCATCTTCGGCTGGACATCGACGCCGAGTACGTCCGCGCCGACGAGACCGGCCTCGACGAGGATCCCCCCGGTCCCACACATCGGGTCGAGCACCGTCGCACTCGGGCGTGCGCCGGCGACGTTGACCAGCGCGCGGGCCAGGTGGGGGTCCATACTCCCCGGCTGGAAGAAGGGGCGGTCGGTCGGGTCGGCGCCGAAGTCGCGGGTGGCCTCGGCGGCCAGCCAACCGGCGGCACAGAGCCCCTCCCCGCCCGGCTTCTCGGAGAAGAGTACACGGAGCGTGTGGTCAGGGTCCTCGAGGTCGACGGCGAACCCGCGGTCGACGAGCACCTGCCCGAGGTCGCGCTCGACGCGCTGTGTGTCGACGCCCGTGGTGCCACGGACGTCCTCGGCGCGGACCGCGACCGACCCCGTCCGGCGGACGGTCGTCGCCTCCAGGAGGGCGCGGGCGCTGTCGACGTCGGCGTCGGTGCGACCGAGCAGTTCGTCGGCTCGTCGGGTAAAGGCGAGTTGGCGGAGCCGGTCGGTGACGCCGCGGGCGGTCGCCAGCCCCGGGGCCAGTCGGGTGACGTCGCTGGCCGCGCTGCGGGCTTCGAAGACCGCGAAGTCGTCGTCCTGCCCGCCCAGTTCCAGCAGGTACACACCGTCGGATGACTGCCACAGCGACAAGAACGCACCGGTCGGTGGCCGCGGCCGGGGTGGGTGTGGCGCGCCAACCCCGACAGGTCGGCGTCACGACGGGTCGCGTACCCGAGAGGTTTGTCCGTGCCACGAACCTTTATAAGGTTTAAATACGACGCTTAAATCGAGACATGGTTGACCCCAAGGAAACCATCAACATCGAAAACGTCGTCGCCTCGACGGGGATCGGGCAGGAACTCGACCTCCAGAGCGTGGCGATGGACCTGGAAGGGGCGGACTACGACCCGGAGCAGTTCCCGGGACTCGTCTACCGGACACAGGAGCCAAAGTCGGCGGCACTCATCTTCCGCTCCGGCAAGATCGTCTGTACGGGTGCAAAGAGCACCGACGACGTCCACCAGAGTCTGCGGATCGTCTTTGGAAAGCTCCGCGACCTGAACATTCAGGTGGAAGACGACCCGGAGATCATCGTCCAGAACATCGTCACCTCCGCGGACCTGGGGCGGAATCTGAATCTCAACGCTATCGCTATCGGGCTCGGGCTGGAGAACATCGAGTACGAGCCCGAGCAGTTCCCCGGGCTGGTCTACCGGCTCGACGAGCCCGACGTGGTGGCGCTGCTGTTCGGGTCGGGGAAGCTGGTGATCACCGGCGGGAAACAGCCCGAGGACGCCGAGGAGGCTGTCGACAAGATCGTCTCCCGGCTGGAGGACCTGGGGCTGCTGGAGTGAGCGGGCGCCGCCCCGACCGGGGGGCGGGCGAATAACAGGCTACAAATCACCGGCGACCGAAGCCGGGCTATGGTGCTCCAGTTGGTCCCGGGCGGGGTCGTGCCGCTGCTCGTGACCTTTCTGGTCGCGTGGGTGTTCTACGCCGTCACGTTACACCTCGCGGCCACCTTCTACATCGGCGACGTGCCGAGCCAGCGGGCCGCCTACGCCGCGCTCGTCCCGGCGGCCACCAGCATCCTGCTCGGCCAGTACGGCCAGACCGGGGTCGGGCCACTGACCGCGTCAACGGCCGCCGGGGTCGCTGTCCTGGCGACGCTGGTCGCCGACGCGGTCTCGATCAGCTTTGTCTACCGGCTGAAGTGGGGGTCGACCGCGCCGCTCGTCCTGCTTCACTTTGCCGTTGGCGCCGTGCTCGGGGTGGCACTGAACAACCTCTTCGGGTTCGTCTGAGACGGGGGCCGGTCCGGGCGGGTCACTCAGCCGGCCACCTGCAGCGCCAGCCAGTAGCCACCCGCCGCCGCGGCCACCCCGACCCCGAGCAGGACGGCGTTTGCGACCCGGTTGCTCGCCCGCACGACGTCGAGGGAGACGTGCCGGTCGGAGAGTGGCCAGAGCGGGGTGACACCCATCGGTGTCAGCGCGTCGGCGGCGATGTGTGAGCAGACCGTGAGAGCGCCGACCAGAAACCCGAGCACGCCGACACCGAGCGCCGGCACGGGGCCCCCATCGCGGGTGGCGAGGGCTGTCGAGACCGCGGCCGGGTTCCCGGCGGTCACGACGGTCACCCCGAGGGCACCGACCACGACGCCGACCAGCAGGGCAAACCCGACGGTGTGGGTCGAGCCGCGGTGTTTGAGGCCGGGAACCCGGATATCCAGGTCGGGTACCATCGCCACCGCGAGCGCGACCCCGGCGGCCAGCAGAGCGAGTGTCCGGTAGCCCAGCGCGGCGAGCAGAGAGCCAACGGGGGCGTAGGCCAGCAGCGCCGCGCCGTAGTGTCCGTTCCGGTACATCAGTACCGGACCCGGTAGGCGAGGTCGGCGTCGGGGCCGTCGGCACCGCCGGCGCCGGCCCGCTCGACAGCCTCGGCGGTGTGCAGCCGGACCCGTCGCTCCTGTTTGGTCCGGACGGGAAAGTCGTAGTGCTCGGCCTCGTAGTCGAGCGTCTCGCCGGCCTCTCTGCGGTCGGCGACGAACGCCCGGTGGGCGTCGAGCCGGCGGTCGACCACGCGTTGCGAGAGAGCCGGGAGGGCCTCGGCGCGGGCCTCGAAGGCGTCGAGAAAGGCGCCGTCGAGTTCGTACCCCACCGAGTCACGGCCGGCGACCATCGCCGCCAGCGTCGTCGTTCCGGTGCCCCAGAAGGGGTCGAGCACCCGGTCGCCGTACACCGAGAACATGTTGACCAGACGGTACGGAACGGTAAAGGGAAAGGCGGCGGCGCGGTCCCGGCGGCCGTCGTCGGGCAGGTCCTGGAGACGCCCGCGGACGTCCGTCCAGACGTCCGAGAACCAGCGGTTACGCTCCTCCCAGAAGTAGGCGGATTCGTAGCGGCGGTCGTCCCCGGCCGGGAACGAACGCCGGGACCCCTTCCGGAGGATGAGTATGTGTTCGTGTTCCAGCGTGACGTAGGCGTTCGACGGGATCATCCCCGAGCCCATGAACTTCGCGGCGCTGTTTCCGGGCTTGCGCCAGAGGACCCCGGGGAGCGGGTCAAACCCCAGGTCCACGACGGTGTCGAGAATCCGGCTGTGGTTGGGGTAGACCCGGAAGCGCTCGAGTGTGCGGGTGGCGTCACCGACGTTGATGCAGGCAATCCCGCCCGGCCGGAGGACACGGGCCAGTTCCGCCCAGACCTCGTCGAGGACGGCGTGCATGGCCCCAAAGGCCGCCCGGCCGTCCCCGGCGGCCAGGGCGTCGGCGGCGTCGGCCGAGAGGTCGGCAAAGAGGTCGTCCCAGAGTTCGACCATCGGATAGGGCGGCGAGGTGACGGCGAGGGCGACACTCTCGTCCGGGAGCGCGAGGGTGCGGGCGTCGGCCGCGTGGACCCGATGGGTCGTCTCCATCTACTCGACCAGGCGCTCGATCTCGGTGACGAGCACGTCGCTGGCGCCGGCGTCCTTGAGCTCGGCGATGGTCTCGAAGACCCGGTCCTCCTCGACGACGGCGTGGACGGCGACGGCGTCGCTGCCCGCGATATCCATCACCGTCGGGCCGCCCATCCCCGGCAGGACCTCCTTCACCGCCGGGAGCTCCCCGCCGTCGACGTTCATCATCAGGTACCGGCGGTCCTCGGCGGCCAACACCGACGCAAGTGCGGTGGTGACCTGCTCGACCTTGGGGTCCCCGGCGGTCTCCGGCCGGGCGAACAGCCGGACCGAGGACTCGAGCACCTCGTCGACGACCGCCAGGCGGTTCATCCGCAGCGTCGTCCCGGTGGAGGTGATGTCGACGATGGCGTCGGCGATATCGACGTGTGGGGTGAGTTCGGTCGCGCCCGACACCTCGACGATGTCCACGTCGACCCCGCGGTCCGTGAAGTAGGCGCGGGTGACGGTTGGGAACTCGGTGGCGACGGTCCCGCCCGCGAGGTCGGCCGGCGTCTCGACCGCGTCCTCCTCCGGCGTGGCGAGGACGAGCCGGCAGGCGCCAAACTCGAGGTCAAGCAGGTCAGCCAGGTCGGCGCCGGACTCCCGGACCTGGTCCAGCCCCGTGAGCCCGACGTCGGCGGCGCCGTCGGCGACGTACTCGGGGATGTCGGACGCGCGGGCGAACAGCACCGTCACCGCCGGGTCGACCGTGTCGGCGTAGAGCTTGCGGTCGGCCCCGTCGACCAGGTGCAGCCCCGCACGCTCCAGCAGGTCGACCGCCGGGTCGTGCAGACGGCCCTTGTTCGGGACGGCGATGCGCATACCCTCCCTGATAGGGCCCGCGAGTAGTGTCTTTCCCCTCTACTCCTGCTTTGCCCCTCCGTCGTCCCCCGCCGTCCCGCGCCGGCGGACGGTCCCGCCGCTGAGCCCGTCCCAGGCGACTCGGTAGCCCAGCCACGAGAGGGCCGCGCTCGCGTCGTCGATACCGAACTCGGCCAGCGCGTCCGTGGCGGCCGAGAGCGTCATCCCCGCCTCGACCCGGTCGCCGAGTTCCTCGAGGACGGCCGGCCGGACGAGCGTCCGACCGACCCGCTCGTGGTCGGGGACGGGTGTGTCCTCGACGACCCGCTCGCTGACGCCGTGGGCGGCGGCGAGGTCGGCGATAGTCACCACGTCGGCGTCGGGGTGGAGTTCGTCGGGGAGGGCGGCGGCGGCCTCGGCGGCGAGTTCGGTCTCGTAGTCCCGGAGGGCGTCGCGGATGTCCTTCACCCGCACGGAGCCCGAGTAGGGGACCGCGCGGTGGTCGCGGGTCTCGATTTCCTCGCCGACCCCCAGGCTCTCGTCGACGGCCACGAGTAGCTCCACGTCCTCGACAGCATCGAGCCGGGTGAGCTTTTTCTCGACGTACTCGGGGGTCCAAAACCCCATCACCTCGAAGTAGACCCGGAAGTCGCCGTGGCGGTAGTCAAAGGCAAAGTCCGGAACAACGACGTGCTCGCCGGCCGCGACCGGGTCGGGCTCGCGGACGAGCGCCCAGTCCAGCTCCAGCGACCCAAACCGGGCGGCAAAGTCGGCCTCGACGCCGCTATCGTAGCTCACGTCGGTCACGGGGTCGGCGTCGGGGACCGACACGTCAGCCTCGGTGAGGACGAGCTCCCGCTCTGTCCCGCGGTCGTCGACCGTCGCCCGGAGCTCCCACTCCCGCGTTCCGGCGACCGAGCGCAGCAGGCGGGCAAACCGGGTGCCGTACCGGCGGGTCGACCGGAACAGGGCGTCGGGGCCGGTCACCACGACCTCCCGGTCGGTGGCTGCGACCCGTCGACGCTCCGTCTCGGGTAGCCGGCGGACCTCGTACAGCAGCCGGAGCCGTTTGACCGCCGAGATTACCCGCCGGGGGTCACCGGAGCGGACCCGCACCTCCGTCGCGTCGAACAGCGCGGTCTGTGCCAGCGAGAGGTTGTACTGGTCGACCAGCGCCGCGGGGTCCCACACCCGGTCGAGGCCGGCGACCACCTGCCGGTCCTCGAGGTCGGCGTACAGTGACTCCACCACCGCCGCCGGCGTCGCGTCGAGGCTGTCGGCGGCGGCCGCGAGCGCCGCCTCGCGCTCGGCCTCGGTGACGACACCGGCCCGCTCGCCGGCCTCGAAGGCCGCCCGGCGGGCACGCTGTGGGTCGAGTGGCGCGCAGGTCTCGACGGCCGCCTCCCGCTCCAGCAGCTTCGCGAAACCACGGACCAGCTTGAAGTCGCCGCTGTCCCGTTCGAGGTCCCGCAGCGCCGCACGCAGCGTCCCGTATTGCTCGCCGACGTGGCCCTGGTAACAGCCGAGGACACGGGCGGCGAGTGCCACGTCGTCCTCGTCGGCGAACTGTGGGTGGTAGCCGCCGCCGGCCCGCGAGACGCGCAGGAGCGCTTTCGTCAGCACGGCTCCCCTTCGGCGGGCGAGTCACAAAAGGACGGTGCGGCGTCAGCCGGTCAGTTCCGGCGGTTGGAGGAGGCTGACTCGGGCTGGTCGGCCGCCACCCAGTTGTCCTGGTCGAGGACGAGTGGCGAGACGGCCGCGGCGACGCGGCGGGCGGTGTCCTCGCGTTCGAACAGCGAGAGGTTGCCGAGCGAGGGGCTGAGCGAGCGGCCAACCTCGGCTGTCGGGAGGGAGTCGTCGCCGACGATTGCCTCGACCTCGTCGGTCAGGCGCTCGGTGACCTCCCGGTGGGCGGCCGGTGCGAGCTGGTTGCCGGTGGGCAGCAGGTCGTAGGTGACCGCGTACCCCTCCTCGTAGGCCTCGACGGCAAAGAAAGGGGCCCGCTCGTGCTGGGCGGCGGCGTACCCCTCCTCGACCGCCTCGCGGCCCTCGTACAGCGGGACCTCCGCTGGGTCGTACCCCTGTGTCACACCCTATAGTAGGGGCGTCGGGTGTATGTAGTTGTTCCCGGTATAGTCGGGTGCCCGGCTACCGCCGGCGGTCGGCAACCCGCTGTTCGGCCGTCTCGGCGGTGACGAGTTCGTACAGCAGCGCCCGGTCGCCCTCGCCGGGCCTGAGCAGCCGGCCGAGTCGCTGGGTGAACTCCCGCTCGCTGCCGGAGCCCGCGAGCAGGATACCGACGGTCGCGTCGGGGACATCTACCCCCTCGTCGAGGACGTTCGCGGTGACGACCCGGGAGTAGGTGCCCGCCCGGA
>CAZQZE010000093.1:0-8821 GCA_964597715.1 uncultured Halobacteriales archaeon | reverse complement strand
CGAGAATCGAACCCGCGTCTCAGCCTCCACAAGGCTGAAGGATAGTCCACTACCCCAACCCGGACATGAGTGCACACGAATCTAATTCCTCAGTGACTCAAATACGTTACGTTAGGCGTGCGTCGGGTCGGCTCACCCGGTGTGGTCGCCGCCGGCGCGGTCCTGAAACGCCCGCACGGTCGCGACCAGTCGCTCCCGGACCGACTCAAACTGCATGAAGTGGGTGCCGCCGGCGAGTTCAGCGTACCTGCGGTGGTCGGCACCGACGGCGTCGTACAGCGCGAGTGCGTCCGGGCGGCGTGAGGCCGTGTCGAGCGAGCCCCGGACCACCAGCGTCGGCGCCTCGATGACGCCAGGGTCGTACAGCGGCCCGTCGACGGCGGCCGTCAGGTCGACCAGTGTCCCGTTTGGGGCAACCACCTGGCCCCCGCCGGCGTGCTGGCCGGAGTCGAGCAACGTCTCCCAGAACGCGTCGAAGGCGTCCGCGGGAGCCGCGCCGGGACGCTGACTCGCCCACCGCTCGCGCGTGTCGGCCTCGGTGACCGTCCGGTACGCCAGGGGTGGGTCACCCGGTGAGAAATCCGCTGCCCGGTCAGCCGCGGGCGAGTAGACCGGGGCGTACTGGACCAGTGAGGCCACCTCGGCGTCCAGGTCCTCGAGCAGGATGCCGGCGGTCATCGACCCCCAGGAGTAGCCGACCAGGTGGACTGTGTCGAAGGCCGCTCGAACCGTCTCCAGTGCCGCCGCGGCGTCCTGTGCTGCCGTCTCCGCGCGGACGACAGGGTCCCCCTCCTCGGCCGGCGCGTCCAGTTCGGGTGGACGCGCCGAGTCACCGTACCCCCGGACGTCGAGGGTGTAGCCGGCCCGGCCCGCAGCGGCCACGTCAGCCAGCCAGGAGTACCCCTCCGGGGCAAAGGCCGTTCGCCCGCCGTAGGTGGCACCGTGGACGAACAGGACGGCCTCTGTCGCCCCCCCGGGGACAGTTCGCCAGACCCGGACTCGCGTCCCGTCGGCCGATTCGACGTCCAGCGCGTCGAGCGTGCTCATGCTACGTGCTCTGTCTGTGACCACTAAATACCGGGTGTCAGCCGGGCTCGTCTCCGGCCAGTCCGTGTCGCTTTTGTCCGGCCGTCCGCTGTGTAGAGTAGCCGTGGCTGTCACCGACAAGATCTACATCAAGAACCACCGTCAACTCGCCTCTCAGTTGGAGACCTCCTTTCCGAAGGGGGCGTTCAAAGGGGCGACACTCGACATCCTCTTTGCCGGCGAGGGGCTCTCGAAGCTCGACGGTGCGACACGTGACCGCGTACTCGACTTTGCGGAGGATTTCATGGACTGCGACTGCCAGGCCAACCCCCACTGTGGCTGCCCGGAGCGGAAGTTCACCCGCTATCTGCTGGAACTGCGCGAGCAGGGGTTAGGGCCGGACGCTATCGTCGACGTGATGGGCGACGACTACATGCTGTATGCCTACCCCGGTGACATCCTCTCCTTTCTCGACAGCGCCGTCCGCACGCTGGAGGCGGCCGAGACGCTGGCCGACGTCGACGGACAGGCCGACACGGCGCGTGAGGTCCTGGCGCTCAAGCAGGGGCTCGTCCGGTAACGGGCCATGAACAGCCAGATTAGAAGGAGCTGTCCTCGAAACTGGAGCCGATCCGATAGGAGGGTTCCTCCTCCTCGTCACCGTCGAGTTCCTCGAGTTGGACGATATCCTCCTGGTCGGCCTCGTCGACCTCCTGTCTGAGTTTCGTGACGTAGCGCTTGTGCTCCCTGAGTTGCTCGCGGAGGTGTTCGGCCTCCAGTTCGAGGCGCTCGTGCTCGCGGACAAAGCTCTTTGGCACCTCGACCGTCGGCGGGAAGCTCTCGGTGTCGGGGCCGTCGGACTCGCTGACCTCGTGTTCGGGGACGACCTCGACCTGGCCGTCGTGGGCAACGAGCATGTCGACGTAGTCACGGAACACCGCCGAGAGCGAGATGTCACGCTCCTCCGCGATATCCCGGAGCGTCTCGAATTTCTCCTGGCTGACGCGAAAGGAGATTGTCTTGTTCTTGTTGCCCATCGTACGATTCGGTCGTTGCTACTCACACTTAATCGTTTGTCAGACGGACGCACGACCGGCCACACCACGGCGGTCGGTCACGCCGGCAGACACGGGTAGAGGGAGGCGACAGGTCGGCTCGTTACAGGCTGGCCTCCGGCCCGGCCTCGCGCTCGCCGTCCAGACTCTCCAGCCCCTCGATCGCAGCCTGTTTGTAGGCGTCGACGGAGCCGCCGTACTGCTCGCGGGCCATCTCGACGTACTCCCCGCCGTCCTCGACAGCCTGGACCCGGTCGAGGGTCCGCTCGGCGGTCTCGACCACCCAGCGGTCACGCTCTGTCTCGGTCACCTCGGTGATCGACTCCGGCCGGACCGAGACGTTGACCTCGCCGTCGTCGGTCTCGAAGGTGCGGGGTTTGCCGACCACCGAAACGTACGCCGGGGGTTCGAGGTCCCGGAGTGCGCTCGCGGCGTCGGGCTGGTACTGGCCGGCGTAGGTAAAGAAGGTGTCACCGTTGGGGTCGACGATCCGGCCCTGCCAGTACTCCGAGTCCTCGCCGACATCCTCGGTTTCGGTGAGGGTGCCGACGACGAACACGCGGTTGGCGCGCTCGCCGGTCGGCAACAACAGGTAGACCGGTGCCCGCTCGTCGTCCGATTCCTTGAACGTGAAGCTGGCGTCGTTGAACTCGCGTGCGAAGACGCGCCGTGCGACCTCGCGGGTTGGGGTGCTCGCCATTATATCGACCTCGCTTTGATCAGGGCGGCCTCCGGGTCGACGCCCCCGGCCAGCCGGTCGGTTTCGTCGGCCAGGACGTACCGGCCGAGCGTCGGCCCGACCACCCGGTAGTACCGGCCGAGCGTCCGCTCACGCATCTCGTCGGCCACGACACTCGTGTCCAGCGCGTCCATGGCCATCTCCTTTGCCTGTTCCAGGCCGATCCCGGTCAGCCCCTCGGTGGCCTCCTTGTCGAAGATCACCTCGTGGACATCGGTGCCGTCGTCGAGGACGCCCTTGATCCGGAGGTCGAACTCGCCTTCGACCTCGCCGTGTTCGGAGCACCGGCCGTTCTTCAGGACGCGGGTGCAGTCCTCCTCGGGGCAGCGCTTGACCAGCCCGGAGCCGGACTGGATATCCACCAGCGCCCCCTCGACCTCGACGGCATCGTCGCCGACCTCGATATCCTCGTCCAGTTCCTCGATGACGGTCGTCCGGTTGAGCTTCACCGAGAAGCGACCCTGGTACTCGTCGGTGACGACGTTTCGGAGGTCGTAGACCTGGTCCGCCTCGAGGGCTGGCAGGTCGGACTTCGACCACTTGGTGAATTTGACCGTTCCGGTCTCGTCACCGAGCAGGCCGACCTGGGCGACGGCGTCGCTGGTGGCGTCCCAGAGGTCGACGACCTTCGCGGTGACGTCGAGCCACTGCTCCGGGGCGTCGATGTCGGCGACCTGGACCCGGTCGTTCCCGCCGCCCTGGGAGATGTCGTCACGTTCCATCCCGGCCTCGTCGAGGTAGGTGTTCGTGACGCTACGCCGGGCCTCGCTGACGGGGACCTTGTACTCGTTGACCAGCGTGTCCAGTCGCTCGGCCACCTCCTCGACGGTCACCTCGAGATGGTCCGCAAACTGTTCGTGTATCTCGCTCGCGTGGGTACGCAAATCTGTCTCACTCATTGCTTTCACTGTCTCCGGTCTGTGTTTCGGTGGGAGACATACGGAAGTTCACGCCCGATGATATAAAAGGTTCCGCAGGCGGGGTGAAAGTGTATCCGCAGGACAGCGCCGGCCCGCTCGCGTGTTACCCCTCCTCACCCCGGAGCTTCCGGCGCTGGATCTTGCCGGTCGTGGTCGTCGGGAGTTCCTCGACAAAGTCGACCTCTCGGGGGTACTCGTACTCCGCGAGGCTGTCGCGCACGAGGTCACGCACCTCCTCCCGGAGTTCGTCGTCACCCTCGACGCCCGCCACCGGCTGGATGAACGCCTTTATCACCTCGTTGCGCGTCTCGTCGGGAACCCCGACGACGCCGACCTGTTCGACGTCGTCGTGTTCGAGGACCGCACTCTCGACCTCGCCGGGGCCGACCCGGTAGCCCGAGGTGATGATCACGTCGTCGTCACGGGCCTTGAACCAGATGTAGCCGTCCTCGTCCCGGTAGCCCAGGTCCTCCGTCAGGTGCCAGTCGGCACCCTCGGGGTCGGTGACGGTGGCCGCCGCCGTCCGCTCCGGGCGGTTCCAGTACTGCTTGAACACAGCCGGGTCACCGGTGTCGCGGCGGACGGCGAGCATCCCGACCGCCCCGACTGCCCGCCGCTCGCCGGTCTCGGGGTCGACAACGGCAACGTCGTGCCCGGGGACGGGCTTGCCCATGCTGCCGGCCTGAGCGGGAAACCACTCCCGGCAGTTTGTCACCAGCAGGTTCGCCTCGGTCTGGCCGTAGAGTTCGTTGACCGCCACGCCGTCGAGTGTGTCGTCGGCCCACGCCAGGATCTCCGGCGTGAGTGGCTCCCCACCCGAACAGACCGCCTTCAGGTCGAGGTCGTACTGCTGGGTGGGGTCGTCGACGGTCATCATCATCCGGATAGCCGTCGGCGGGAGAAACGTGTCGGTGACGTCGTGTTCCTCGGCGATTCCAAAGGCCTGCTCGGCGTCGAACCCCTCCATCGGGTAGCCAACAACGGGCCGACCGTAGTGCCAGGCCGGGAAGACGAGGTCGCCCAGCGCGCCGATCCACGCCCAGTCGGCGGGGGTCCAGAACACCGACTCGTCGACGGCACGCTCGAAGTACATGTAGAAAGCCGGACAGTGGCCGACCCAGACCCCGTGGCCGTGGAGGACGCCCTTCGGCGGGCCGGTCGAGCCGCTGGTGTACATGATGACGGCGGGTGTCTCCGGGCCCGTCTCCGCGAGGCTCATACTCCGTGGATACCCCTGGCGGAGCGCCTCGAACTCGTGTGCGTCCTCGGGGTCGTCACCGTCGACAGCAACGACGTACTCCAGGTCCGGGCAGTCCGCGGCGGCCGCCTGGACTGTCCCGAGCACCGACTCGTCCGCGACGACCACCGTGGCGCCGCTGTCGTCGAGCCGGTGCCGGAGGGCGTCGACGCCAAAGAGCACCGACAGCGGCAGCGACACCGCACCGATCTTCCAGCAGGCAAAGTGGGTTAGCGGGTTCGCCGGCTTCTGTGGAACGACGACCCCGACACGGTCGCCACGGCCGACCCCCAGGTCCGCCAGCGCGTGTGCGACCTGTGTCGACAGGTCGTCGAGGTCGTCGAAGGTGTATGTGTCGTGGTCGCCGTCAGGGTCGTGCTGGTACAGCGCCGGCCGGTCGGTACGGTCGTGCTTGCGCAGACAGTCGTACGCGATATTATACTCGTCGGGCAGGCCCCAGCAAAACTCCTCACGGGCACTCACGTAGCTGTCGTGGTCGAGACGGACGTCCCACGCCATGCCCGCTATTGTGGTGCCGCCGGCTTGTATCCGGGGGAGACCGGGACCGGGCCGGCCGGGGTCGAGGGTCGCGTAGCCGGAGGGTCTTTGTGGCTGTCGACCCCAGCGATTCTATGAGCGACCCCGACGGACTCTCGGGCTTTCTCCGCTCGAAGCTCCGGGCCGCGGGCCGGCAGTACGCCGAGGCCCGGGAGGCATACGGCGAGGGGAAGGCGGCCGCGGTCACGGACCTGCCGACCGACGAGGAGGGGCGGGCGAAGCTGGTCTGTCGCCGGCACGCCGAGCGCCGCGCGGTCACCCTCGACGGGAAGCGCCGGCCCGCCTGTTACGAGGACCACCCCGACTGCGAGGGGTGTGTCGAGGACATCCGCGACGGGACCGTCGAGACATGGGAGTGACCGTCGTCGCGGTTGTCCTGGCCGGGGGGACCGGCACCCGCCTGTACCCCGCCAGCCGCCCCGACCGCCCGAAACAGCTGCTCGGGCTCGGCGGCGAGGAGTCGCTCCTCGCGCGGACGGTAGACCGCGCCGGCTTCGCCGACCAGCGGTACGTCCTCACCCGTCCCTCGCTGGTCGATGCCGTCCGCGAGCACGCACCCGGGGCGGCGGTGCTGGCCGAACCCGAGCCAAGGGACACCGGGCCGGCACTCGTCTACGCCGCCCACCGGGTCCGCGAGCAGGTCGGCGACTGCACCCTGGTCTGTCTCCCCAGCGACCACCACGTCACCGGTGACTTCGCGCCGACAGCGGAGCGCGCCGCCGCCGTCGCCGCCGACACCGGCCGGCTGGTCACGGTCGGCGTCGAGCCGTCCCGGCCGGCAACGGGCTACGGCTACATCGAGCCCGGTGCTGACCGGGGCGACTACCGCGAGGTCGCCCGGTTCGTCGAGAAGCCCGGCCGGGAGAGGGCCGAGCGATACGTCAGGAACGGGTGGCTCTGGAACGCCGGGATATTCGCGTGGACGCCGGAGGCGCTGCTCGGCGCAGCACAGGATTCGCCGCTGGCCCCCCTTGTCGGGGCGCTGGAAGCAGGCGAGCCAGCGGCGGGGTTCGCGGCGGTCGAACCCGTCAGCGTCGACACCGCGGTGCTGGAGGGAGCCGAGGATAGCGTCGTCGTCCCCGCCGCCTTCGGGTGGGACGACCTTGGCTCGTGGGACGCCGTTGCCCGTGTGCTCGGCGCGGACGCCGACGGGAACGCCCACCTGGGGGAGACGCTCGCGGTCGACGCCGCCGACTGTGTGCTGGCCGCCGGCGAGGAGAGCCACGTCAGCGCGGTCGGCGTCGAGGGGCTGGCGGTGGCGAGCTACGACGGCCGGACGCTGGTTGTCCCGCGGGAACGCGCCGAGCGGGTGCGCGAGGTGGTCAGAGAACTGGGGGAACAGTAGTCGGCTGGAGATCCAAGCACTGATACCCGCCTGTCGCCGACCGGTGACGATGGCGGGGAATCACGACCCACTGTCGGTTACTGTAGAGGACGGCGAGGTCGTCCTGTCGGTGTTCAATATCGATACGTACGACTCGGCTCGGGTCCGACTCGACCCCGAGGAGGCACGCTCCCGCGCGTACAGGATCCTCGAGGCGGCCGACAGGCTACGCGAGGGTGCCGACGTCGACGGCGAGACCGGCTCCGAGGACGACGACCACCGCAGCGAGATGGGGGTCCCTCCCGGTGGGCCCTCGGCGACACCGTTCCGGGCCTGAGACACCCCGCGGTCACGTCAGCTTTCGGGCAGGATATGCAGGCCGGCACGGCTCCTCAGCACGACCACCGTCTCGGCGTCGGTGTCGAGATACGCCGGGCGGGCGATTGTCTTTGCCTGGTAGGTCTCGGGGTCGAGCACCTGGACGGCGCGGTCGTCCTCGACGGCAACCAGTGTCGTCTCCCGGCCGTCCTCGCGCCAGCCCAGCCGGGTTGCCTCGGGCCGGTCGGCGTCCTCGAAGGCCGCCTCGTAGCTCTCGCCGGTTGTCAGCCGCACGCCCTTCAGGTTTCCCTGGACGCTGCGGACGAGCACCGGTCCGTCGCCGTCTCCGGTGTCGATCACCTCGCCGGGACGGTAGGCCGGGAGCCGGGCGAGATACGCCATCCGGTAGACCCGCTCGCCGTCGTCCTCGGTGATGAGCCGGCGGGACTCGCTGACCTCGCCACCCAGTTGCCGGACGACCCGCTCGGCGATGGCCCGACCGATCTGTGTGGTAGAAACCTTTATATCCAGCCCGCCGTCGACCTCGCCGAGTTCGGTGATGTAGGCCCCGCGGTCGCCCTTTCCCTCGCGGTCGGCGACGTACGCCCTGCCGATCTCCGTGGCGCGTGTCAACTCCTCGTCACTGGGCTCGCGGTCGGCGGCCCGGACCTGGACGGTCGCCGCGAAGGAGCCGCCGGCGACCTCGCCACACCGGTCGCAGGTCCCCCGGCCGACCTTCACCGGGACTGTGACGTCGGCGGTCACCGGTCGCTCGCGCAACAGCCCCGAGAACTGGCAGTGCATCCGGATTGTGGTCTCGTCGACCTGTTCGGGGGCGACCTGCCAGGATACCCCCTCGGCGTCGACGTGGACACCCAGGGCCTCGGTTACCTCCTCGATGGCGATGTCGGTGTAGTCCTCGGCGCCGACATCGACCCACCGGTTGCCACGGTGGACCGCACCGCACTGGCCACAGACCATGACCTCCACGCGGCCGGGTGCGTCCACGAGGTCGTGCTCGCTGAGATAGCACTCGCCACACAGCGCCCCCTCCGCGACCGCCTCCCCGACGGGGTCGCCACACCGCGGGCAGAAGGTGCCGGAGCGACTCATTACTACCTGTAGGCCGCTCGCGCGCTTAAGCCGCACGTTCCGGTGCCGGCGATAGCGGGTCGTTGCCGGGGCCGTCCTCCCTCGTGCTTCGCACATCAACCCCCGGTGGGCCTGTCCGGTCGTCCCGTTGCCGTCCGGCTGTTTTACTTTCACCAGCCTGTTAACGAGGCTTTATGTGATGGGAGGCACAACCATCGTGTATGTCCGCAACAGAGGACCTTCAGGAGCTGCCGGGCGTCGGGCCGGCGACCGCGGAGAAACTCAAGGACAACGGCTTCGACTCCTACCAGGGGATCGCCGTCGCCAGCCCCGGGGAGCTCTCCAACACGGCCGACATCGGCGAGTCGACGGCCTCCGACATCATCAACGCCGCCCGCGACGCCGCCGACATCGGCGGCTTCGAGTCCGGCGCCACGGTGCTGGAACGACGGGAGCAGATCGGCAAGCTCAGCTGGGGTGTCGAGGAGGTCGACGAGCTGCTCGGCGGCGGGGTCGAAACGCAGTCGATCACCGAGGTGTACGGCGAGTTCG
>CAZQZE010000092.1:0-8824 GCA_964597715.1 uncultured Halobacteriales archaeon | reverse complement strand
GGACCCGCGGTTCCAGACCGACTTCTGGGAGGAACAGATCGAACTGCAACTCGACCTCGAAACAAAGTCCGAACAGCAGTCACTGGCCGCCCGCGGGCTGGACTTCGTGACGGACACCTACCTCCCCGAGCGGCTTGAGGAGATGGGCGTGGTCTGACCGGCACCGGCCAGCCTGTGGCGCGGAAACGCGTCTTCCGGGCCACGCCTGCCCCGGGTGCCGCTCCGCAGTCAGCCTCGTCAACCCACTGATTGCACCGGTCCGTGTTCGACACGACATTACACCCGTCCTCCTTTGCGCTCGTGTGGCTCTGGCGCCCCTATTGCGTCCTCCGGCGTGGCGGTTTACTCCTCGTCGAGTGCCACCGGTACGCCGCGCTCGCGACAGTCCTCGGCGAATGCGGTCGAGTCCGCTTCTACGGCCTCGAAGGTATTGTAGTGCACCGGGACGACGAGTTCCGGGTCCAGTTGCTCCGCGAGTCCGGCGGCTTCGTGGCGGTCCATCGTGAACGCACCCCCGATCGGCGGCAGGAATACGTCTACGTCCAACTCGGCGTGTCCGGGGAGAACATCGGTGTCGCCCGGCCAGAACACCGTTGTGCCCTCGAAGGAAACTACGAAGCCACAGCCCAGCCCCTCGGGGTGAAACGGTGTCCCGTCGGCGGCCGTGTGTGGCCCGTCCGGTTCGTTGTACGCCGGGACGGTCCAGACTGGCAGGTCGGCGGCCACCAGGTCGTCCTCCATCGAAACCGCCCGACACTCGTGGTCCAGCTCGGACAGTCGCGGCAGGTCACGACCGCTGTCTCGCGTATTAATCCCTTCGAAGGCAAGTACCGTCGTCCGGTCGTCGGCGACCCGCTCTACCCCGTCATCGTCGTAGTGGTGGACGTGTGAGAGGCAGACGAGGTCGGCGTCCCCGGGCCGGTACTCCCGCCCAGGTGGGTGGGCGTCGATGGCTGGGCGCTCCGGCTCCCAGCCGCCGGTGAGGACGCCGTAGCGCCCGGGGTCGAGGTAGACGGTCCGGTGACCCTCGATGCGGACCGTTGCGTAGCCGAGCCACGCTATCCTGAGTCCGTCGTAGGTAACTGTCATCGACGGCGGTTCGGCCGGCAACATAAAAAGCCCGTCGCGGGAGTCGGTCACCCTGTCGTGCCGTTGATCGTGATGACGGTGCCGGGTGTCCCCTTGTTCGAGAGGGTCGGGTAGGGGCGGTCCGTCTGGGAGCCGGCGGGAAGATACGGCCCCTGATAGTCGTAGACCCGGTTGTCGTTCGTGTCCAGGTGCGTCGTGATGTGGACCTCCGCGCCGTCCGCAACCGGGCGGCGCAACTGGACCGTCAGGTCCTCCTGTGCCCCGGGCTGGATATACCCGCTAACGCCAAGGACGCTCCCGTTGACGGTTCCCTCCCGGACGGCGATGAAGCCACCCTCGGAGGTGGTCGCAGCGTCGACGGTGACCGACTCGCCGGCGTCGGAGACGGTGACGCCGCCGGCCGCAACCGAGGCCACCGGCGCGGAGATGAGGACGAAGACCAGGTACGCCATCCCGAGCATGGCGGCGGCGTGTTTGGTCCCGTCCCGCAGCGAGCCGTTACCGAGCTGTCCGGCGATAAAGCCCGAGCAGACCGCCTGGACCAGGGCGGTATGAAAGAAGACCAGGGTGTAGGCGGCCTTGTCGACCCGGCCAAAGCGGGCGAAGGCGTCGACGTTGACGCCCAGCCGACTGGTCTGGTCGGCGCTGGGTGTCGGCACGGCCTCCGGCAGGCTCGGCACCAGCACCTGGTTGACCGCGATAATGATGACCAGAAAGACCAGAAAGGCGATGTAGATGACGACCAGGTATGTGAGCATCTGTTGACGCCGCTGGCGCCGCAGGTCCAGGTCGGACCGCGCCTGCTCGGAGGCGATCCGGAGCACGCCGCCGAGGTCACCGCTCGCCCGCATCGCGTTGTTCAGCAGGACAACCGCCCGCGTGACTGCCGTGGTCCGGACCCGACGGCCGAGCCGCACCAGCGCGTCGTCGACGTTCGAGCCGTACTCGATATCCCGCCAGACCCGCTCGACCTCCGGCGTCAGTACCCCCAGGTCACTCCCCCGGACCCGGTCGATACTCTTGACGAGCGTCATTCCGGCCTCGTTGAGGCTGGCCAGCCGCTCCAGCAGCTCCGGCACCGTCGCCTCGATCCGGTCGATCCGCCGCTTGTACACCTCCCGCACCGCCCCGTAGCTGACGAGGACGACCAGCGTCGACTGTACCACGAGGTCGTCGAGGACCCAGACGTTGACCCCGATGCCGGTCAGCGCGCCCGGCAACCGGAGCAAAAGCAACGCGACCGCGATGGGTGCCGCGAGGTACAGCACCGTGGTCGGGTCAGACAGCGCCGTCCGGAACGGGCGCTGGACCGCCCGCTTCAGCCGGGTGACCCGGTCGTGCCACGCCAGCACCCGCTCGTTTGCCGCGTCGGCGACGACCCCACCGTCGGCCGCCCGCTGCTCGGTGCGGGGCGAGGCCCGGGCCGGTGTGTCGACGGGCAGTCGGTCGAGCACCTCGCTCCCGGTCCCGCGTGCGACCCCCAGCGTCTCCAGCTTCGAGGACAGAAAGACCACAAAGCCGGCGTTTGCGAGCGGGATCAACAGGTACGCCACCAGCTGGAGAAAGGGGAGCGTGTCGGTCGTCGTCAACCCGAAGACCAACAGGATGGTGATAAAAAACAGGACGCCGGCGACGAATACCGTCACGTAGCCCTCGGCAATCGTTGCGAGAAACTCCAGTACCTCCTCCTGGCGTTGCTCGGACTCCTCGCGGAAGCGCTCGTACGACTCCCGCAGAAACTCGGCGCGGTCACTGCCGCTCTGGAGGACACTCGCGAGGTTCTCGGTGAAGGTATTGAACTGCTCGCTGGGCGTTCGCCGCCCCATCCGCCGGAGCGCGGAGACCATGTCGCGGCCGAACAGCTCCATCTCGCGGACGACGAGCCGCATCTCGCGGGCGGACTCGCCGTACACCCCGCTGTTCTCCCCGAGGGTCCGCAACACCTCCGGCGTCTCCATCCCACCCTGTGAGAGCGCGTACATGAACGCGGTCGTCCGCGGCAACCCCTCGTCGATGCTGCGGCGGCGCACCTCGGCGTTGCTCTCGGGGAGCTTCCAGCGAAAGAGGTAGGCCCCCGCCGCGACGGCGACCCCGCCGACGACGAACCCGCCGCCGAGCAACCCCCAGTACAGCTCCGACGAGACGACCAGTTCGAAGCTCTTTGAGAACCCCAGGGGGCCGGCGATGGTGTTTGGCAGCTCCGCGAGTTTCCGAATGACCGGCTCAACGACTACGAGGAGCCCGGCGACGGCGTAGGCGGTCCCGAACCCGCCGCCGACGAACCCGAACAGGACGAACAGGTAGGTCTTTGCGGCGTATGTGCGGTGTGACTGGCCGATATAGGCCGACTCGATCAGCCGTTTTCGCTCCTCGTTCCCGGAGAGCACCCGGTCAAAGAGCACGCGAGCCAGCCGCGCAACGACCCGGTCGACCCGGGGGTTGACCTTCGACCCGGCGTATGCCGCCGCCGGAAGAACGACGAACACGAGGCCTATGAGGTCGACGAGACTCATCCCTGGGGCCGGATGTCGGGCGCGTCGGCCTCGGACTCGGACCCCTCGAGGTCGGCGCCGTCGATCCGCGAGAGCACCGCCTCCCGGTCGGCGTAGTACTTGTTGACCATCGCGGTAAAGCGGCGGTAGTCGGTGATCCCCTCGCGCCGGAGATACCGGAGAAACCGGCGCCGGTTTTGTAGCTCCTGGAGCAACTGGGACTCGCTCCAGCCGTTCTCCTCGCGTATCTCCTCCATCAGCCCGGAGTTACTCTCGGAGAAGCTGTCGGCGGTGGCGTCCCAGCTGTAGGCGTTGGCGTAGTCGAGTTCGCCGGTCCGCTGGTCGATCCCCTCGATCTCCGCGACGGTCTTGGCGCGGCGGACCCGCTCGTCACCCGTGCGCCCGAGCACCTGCACACAGAGGATATCGAGCGAGGTAACCATCGGCCGGGGGACGTTGATCGGCTCGTTCTCCAGACGGTTGATGACGGTCTGCACGGAGTCGGCGTGCAGCGTCGAGAAGGTCGTGTGACCGGTGTTCATGGCCTGGAAGAGGGTGATCGCCTCCTCGCCCCTGACCTCGCCGACGATGATGTACTCCGGCCGGTGTCGCAGTGCCGACCGCAGGAGGTCGTACATCGCGATATCGCCCTCGCCGACCCGCTCGCGGGTCACCGAGGACAGCCAGTTGTCGTGGTACAGCGACAGCTCACGGGTGTCCTCGATTGTCAGCACCTTCGAGCGGGGCGGGATGAACATCGAGACCGCGTTCATCGACGTTGTCTTTCCGGCCGCCGTGCCGCCGGCGAAGATCAGCGACTTGTTGTGCTCGATAGCCAGCCAGAGGTAGGCGAGCATCCGGACGCTGAAGGTGCCGTACTCCAGCAGGTCGATCGGTGTAAAGGGCTCGTCGGCGTACTTCCGGATGGTAAACGCCGAACCCTTCGGGGTGACCTCCTCGCCGAGTGCGAGTTCGACCCGGGAGCCGTCGGGCAGCGTCGTGGAGACGACGGGGTCCGAAACCGAGACGTGCCGGCCCGACTGCTGGGCGAGTTGGATGACGAAGTTGTCGAGTTCCTCGCGGTCGTAGGTGACGTTGGTCTCGATGTCGGTGTACTGGTCGTGGTAGATGAACACCGGCAACCCCGGCCCGTCACAGGAGACATCCTCGATGTGAGGGTCGTGCATCAACGGGTCGAGCTTGCCGTACCCCTGGAAGGCCCGGTGCAGGTAGTAAAACAGCCGGTAGAACGACTCCTCGGCGACACTGACACCGTACTCCTCGAGGCGCTCGTGGAGTTCCTCCCGGAGCGCGGCCTCGGGGTCCTCGGCGACGTCCTCGCGGTACAGCAGGGGGTCGCGGACCTCGTCGAACAGCCGGTCGAGCAGCCGCCGCTCCAGGTCCGACAGCGCCGGCTCGACGACGTGGTAGTAGTGTTCGCTCTCCTCGGGGTCGTAGTTGACCGAGACAAAGGCAAAGGGGGTGTTCAGCCAGTACCGGTCGAGTTCCTCGTAACCCTCGAGCCCGTCGAAGCTGACCAGCCGGTCGTGGCGGTTTGGGTCGTACTCGGTGACCGTCATCGTCGACCCGCTCAACACCCGGGCAGTCTGTGCGAGCCAGCCCCGGATCCCGCCGAGGGGTCCGTCCCCGTTCGCTGTGCCCTGTACCATCGTTTTTTCGTCGCAGTGAACGACGCTTATCCGGCCAGCTATTTATACTACCTGCCCGTTACGAGACCGGTAACGGCAGGTCGGTACCGCGGCTCAGACCCGCTCGACCCGCAGGAGGACGAGCCCGAACCCGAGTTGGAAGAGGACCCCGACCGGGGCGGTCGTCCCCGCGGTCGCCTGCCAGTGTTGCCAGAGTGGGACCAGCAGAGCAAGCCCTGCCACGAGCAACAGCAGGCCGAGTGCCCGAACCGGGTCGCCGTAGGCCCGGTCACGACCCTCACCCCGGCCCAAGCGGTGGTCGACCAGCCCAGCCGTCAGCGGGGTGGCTGTGGCCGCCGCCAGCAGGGCTAACAGGCCGCCGGACAGCCCCACAGCCAGCGCCGCGGCGATGACGAGCCCGACACTCGCGGCGGCCAGCCCGAAGGTCAGCCGCGGCGTGAACCGCCGCTCTACCCGGTCGTCCCGGAGATAGTAGCCCACACTCAGCACAAGCGGGAGCAAAAAGCCGGCACTGCCGGCCAGCCACGCCGTCGCGGCCAGCGTCTCCCCGGGGGTGGCGACAAAGCCGGGCACCTGCCAGACGAACAGCAGCGGACGCTCGCCGGGGAGCTCAGCCCCCAGAATGTACAGCAGCCGCAGCGGGAGAAAGCGGACGGTAAGCGCCGTGAGCTCCTGCGGGGAGAACAGGGTCACCGACCAGGGTAACAGCGCACACAGCCACGTCGACAGCACGGCGAGTTCGCCGGCATACTCCGAGCGGGCCCACATACCACCTCGGCGAGGGGCGACAAAGAAAAACTGTCGGCTCACACAGTCGACTGCCGGCGACCGCGGCCATCGAACCGGTCGTGACCGCCGGCCAGCCGAGCTACTACCGCCCGACCGGCGTTACGTTCATGACCGCGGGCAACATAAGAGAGAATATCAGATGAGGCGTGACCACTTCGCTGTCGAGACAGACCTAACGCGTGACCCGCCAGCCGTATCTATTGCCTTCGACGGTCCGGCGGGGACCCTCGCAGAGCGGCTATCAGCCGACGGTGTCCCCGCCGCCGAGGATGTCGACGTGATCCTCCGGCTCCAGGGCCCGGTCGACGACCCGGACACGACCGGTGTACTGAGCCTGACACGACGCCTCACCGGGGAGTACCTGCTCGAGGTAAACGGGGAGGCGACCGGGCTCCTCGAGGTTGTCCGTGCGGCCCGGGAGGCCGAGCACACCTACGCCGTCCGGATCGAGCGACCGGCCGACGAGACTGTCGTCTACGAGCAGGGGACGCTGCTGGTCTACGACGAGGAGGGGAGCCTCCTGCGCCAGCACAGTCTCATTCCGAGCGGCGTCGAACTGTAGCGGCTATCTCCGGCAGGATATCGGTGACGTCCGCACGAATATCGTCGTCCGCCCGGGCAGTCACCGGCGTCTCCTCCAGGTTCACCAGCGCGAGCCGGGCCCCGGTCCGGGCCGCAACCCGTGGAAGCGACGCTGCGGGCTCGACTGTTAGCGAGGAGCCGGCGGCCAGAAAGACATCGGCCTCGCGGGCGTGTCGCCTGGCCTCCCCGAGTGTATCCGGCGGCAACTGCTCCCCGAACAGGACGGTGTCGGGCTTGAGGACGCCGCCACAGGAACACTCCGGCGGGAGCTCCCCGCCGCGGGCCCGCGCCTCGACCGGGTCGGCATCCAGCCGGGTGCCACACTCCTGGCAGGCCACCCGGCGGCCGTTGCCGTGGAGTTCGACCACCGACCCCGAGCCCGCCGACTGGTGGAGCCCGTCGACGTTCTGGGTGAGGAGCGCGTCGAGGTGTCCCGCCTGTTCGAGGTCGGCCAGCGCGCTGTGAGCGGCATTCGGCGCGACGTCCTCCGGAAACATCCGTGCGGACAGGTCCAGCCGTTCCGCCCAGAAGCCGCCAGGGTCGGCCTGAAACCGCGAGTAGTGAAAGTCCGCGGGGTCGAACTCCGTCCCCCAGACCCCATCCGCTCCGCGAAACGAGGGGACCCCCGAGGCGGTGCTCACACCCGCCCCTGTGAGCGCTACCACGTGGTCGGCCTCGGTGATGGCCGCCGCGAGCGGTTCCGTCGGGTCGTCCATACACCGTGGTCGACACCGACGCCTCAAAACGGTACTGCCGACCGGCCCGTCGCCGCCGGCCGGCGAGCGCGAACGAATACTGCCGGCTGTCCCGTCGCGACGAGACTCGCCACCCCGGAACGGCGAGATTCCTCACGGACCTACAGCCGGTATATAAGTGCGTGTGGGCCGAACCCCGGCGTATGTGCTTTGGCGCGCTGACCGACGGCGCGGTGCGGACGGAACCGGTCTCACGCCTGCTCCGTGCCGAGACAGGGCATGCGGTCCGGCAGGGAGGGGTCACGGCGCTGGCCGTGCTCGCAGTCCTCCTGGCCGGCGGGGTCACGACACCGCTTGCGGCCACGGCCACCGCCGTCGCGTTCGTCGCGGCGGCGGTCGTACACCAGGTCGTCCTCCTCGTCGCGGTCACCGTCCTGCGGTGGCGGGCCGATGGCCCCGACGCGGCGCCCCGGACAGCCTGAGGACAGGCCTGCGGTCCCGGCTGCCATTCCGATACTCCTAACAGGGCCTCGCTGAAACTACCGGAAGCGTCAGCCATGAAACTACACGAGTATCAGGCAAAGGAAGTGTTCGCGGACGCCGGAATCCCGACGCCGGCCTCGGCGCTGGCGACGACCGTCGACGAGGCGGTCGCGGCAGCGGCGGAGGTCGGGTATCCGGCCGCGGTAAAGGCGCAGGTACAGGTCGGCGGCCGCGGGAAGGCCGGCGGGATCGAACTCGTCGGGGATACCGCGGAGGCCCGGGAGGCCGCCGCCGCCATCCTGGGAATGGACCTGAAGGGGTACCACGTCGACCGCGTCCTCGTCGAGGAGGCCGTCGACTTCACGAACGAACTGTACGTCGGCGTGACGATGGACCGGGGGGAGGGCGAGCCCGTGGCGATGGTCTCGAGCCGAGGCGGCGTCGATATCGAGGAGGTCGCCGCGGAGGAGCCCGGGGCTATCGCCCGCGAACACGTCGACCCCGGCTTCGGGATGCACCCCTACCAGGCCCGCAGGGCTGTCTACGACGCCGGCGTCGACCGCGAGGTGGCAAACACCGTGGCGGACGTGCTCCAGACGCTGTACGAACTCTGGGACGACACCGACGGCGCCGACGCGGAGGTCAACCCGCTGATGGTGACCGCCGACAACGAGGTTGTCGCCGCAGACGCCGTACTGAACATCGACGACGACGCCCTGCTTCGCCAGCCCGACCTCGCGGCGATGGAGGAGGAGGCCGCGGAGGACGACCTCGAGGCAAAGGCAAACGAGTACGGCTTCGACTACGTCCGGCTGTCGGGCAACGTCGGTATCATCGGCAACGGCGCCGGCCTCGTGATGACGACGTTAGACCTCGTCGACCACTACGGCGGCGAACCCGCGAACTTTCTGGACATCGGCGGCGGCGCACAGGCCGAGCGTGTCACCAACGCGCTGGACATGGTCTTTGCCGACGAGAACGTCGACGCCGTCGTCTTCAATATCTTCGGCGGTATCACCCGCGG
>CAZQZE010000091.1:0-8870 GCA_964597715.1 uncultured Halobacteriales archaeon | reverse complement strand
TGGCGGTCGTCACCGCCGGCCAGTTCGAGGACGTCATCGCCGGCCTCGACGTCGAGGGTCTCGACCTGATTGTCGCCAACGGCGAGCGCGGGCACGACTACGCCGACCTCGTGGCGAGCGCGGACAGTGACTACGACGTCTCCCCCCGCAAGAGCGACGAACTCGCGGAGTTGGTCTACACCAGCGGGACGACCGGCCGGCCAAAGGGCGTCAGACACACCCACGCCAACCTCGACACCAACGCCCGCGGGCTGGTGCGATACATGGGCTGGTCGGCCGACGAGGTCGGGCTGACGGTCTGTCCCTGTTTCCACGTCTCCGGGCTGAACATCACCGTCACACCCTTTGTGGTGATGCGGGCGACCGACCACCTGCTGCCGGAGTGGAACCCCGAGACCGCCCTGGAGACTATCGCGGCCCGCGACGTCACCTACACCTTCCTCATCCCGACGATGCTGATCGACCTGCTGGAGTCCGGGCTGGCCGCGGAGTACGACACCACCTCCCTCGAGGTGGTCGGCGTCGGCGGCTCGCCGATGCCCAAAGAGCGCATCGAAACCGCCGAGGAGACCTTTGGCTGCACGCTGCTCGAGGGCTACGGGATGACCGAGACGACCCCACTGGCGGCGATCAACACGCCCGACCAGGACGTCCGGAAGGCCGGCAGTATCGGCCCGGTCGCCGAGGAGGTGGTCGACGTCCGCATCGAGGACCCCAACACCGGCCGGGAGGTCGGGGTCGACGAGAAAGGCGAGTTCCTCTGGCACGGCGACACGGTCACACCGGGCTACTTCCGGATGCCAGAGAAAAACGAGGAGGCCTTCGTGGAGCGCGCTGTCCCGGAGGGACAGCGAGGTGAAGGCGGCGACGCCGCCGAAACGAAACGGTGGCTGCGCTCGGGCGACATCGGCCGGATAGACGAGGACGGCCACCTCTTTGTCGAGGACCGCCGGGACGACATGGTCATCACCGGCGGCGAGAACGTCTACCCCCGGGAGGTCGAGGAGGTCATCTACGAACTCGAGGGGGTCGCGGAGGCCGCCGTCGTCGGCACCCCTCACGACCGACTGGGCGAGACAGTGACGGCTATCGTCGTCCGGTCGGGCGACGGGCCGGCCGCCGAGGCG
Source organism: uncultured Halobacteriales archaeon (assembly GCA_964597715.1). Lineage (GTDB taxonomy): Archaea > Halobacteriota > Halobacteria > Halobacteriales > Haloarculaceae > Salinirussus. The sequence continues at coordinate 7,743 of CAZQZE010000091.1, read as the reverse complement.
GTCGAGGACCACTGCCGCGAGCGGCTGACCGACTACAAGATCCCCCGGGAGGTCGAGTTCGTCGAGGACCTCCCGAGGACCTCCACCCGAAAGATCGACAAGGTCTCCCTCCGCGAGGAGTTCGCCTGAACGCCCCCGTTCCGGGTCGCGTGCCGGGCCGCCAGGCGGGGCCGCCGGCAGTCGCACGTGACCACCGCGCTTAGGAGACCGGGGCCCCTCGTCCGGGTATGGTGACACCGCCAGACCTGAGCGGACACACAGCACTGGTGACGGGGAGTGCGAAGCGTGTCGGCCGGGAACTGTTGCTCGCGGTCGCAGCCTGCGGGGCGGACGTGGCGGTTCACTACCGCGAGAGCGCCGAGGCGGCCGCTGCCACCGCCGAGGAGGCCCGTGAGGAAGGGGTCGCCGCGACGACGGTCCAGGGTGACATTACCGACCCCGACGCGGTCGACGCGCTGTTTGCCGACGCCGAGGAGACGCTGGGGACTGTCGACGTCCTGGTCAACAGTGTCGGCGACTTCGACGCCCGCCACTGGGAGTCCGTCGAGTGGGACTCCTGGCGACGGGTCGTCGAGAGCACCTTCTACGGGACCGTGCTCTGCTCGCGGCGGGCGCTCGACGGGATGCGCGACCAGGGCTGGGGACGGGTCGTCAATATCGGCTTTGCCGACTGTGACCGCCGGCACGCCCACCCGGTCAACTTCCCGTATTTCGTCGGCAAGACCGGGGTTCTCCTGTTCACCCGGATGCTCGCCGGGGACACACAGGACGACGGGGTCACGGTCAACGCCGTCTCGCCGTTTGCTGTCGAGAATACCGTCTCCGACGTCTCGGACCTGCCCCGAGGCCGGGCGGCGTCCTTCGAGGACGTGATAGCGCCGGTGTTGTTCTTCTGTTCGGAGGCTGCGGGCTACATCAGCGGGCAGAACGTCGCGGTCGACGGGGGCCGTCTGCCCGAGGTCTGAGTTTCGGAGCCCCCCTCACGCCGCGCGCGGAGTCGGTCACCCGTCGGGACCGGCCGGGGACGACCGAGCCCGCGTCACTCCGAGAGGCGGGCGTCGATGAGCCGGTCGCGGTGCTCCTCGGGGGTGCCGAGGAAGTTCCGCCAGGCCTTTGCCTGCTTGAGGTAGATGTGGGCGTCGTGGTCCCAGGTAAAGCCGGTGCCGCCGTGGTTCCACATGTCGTCGCCAAAGGCGCGGTGCAGCCGGTCGGCGGCGTATGACTTTGCCGCCGACACGGCGCGGGCCGCGTCGGGGTCGTCGGCGTCGACCGCCCACGCCGCGTAGTAGGTCAGCGAGCGGGCGCTCTGCATGTCGATCCACATGTCGGCGGTCCGGTGTTTGACGGCCTGGAACTTCCCGATCGGCTGGCCGTACTGGGTGCGCTCGCTGGTGTAGTCGGCGGACAGCTCGACCGCGCGGTCCGCGGCGCCCACGAGCATCGCACAGCTGGCGACAACAAAGCGGTCGGCCGCCCGCCGCAGGGCGTCACCGCCGCCGTGGACGGGCCCGAGCACGCGCTCGGGCGGGACCGTCAGGTCGAGTTCGAGGTCGTACAGCGGCCGGGTCCGGTCGAGGCTACCGAGTGCCTCGACCGAGACGCCGTCCTCGTCGGGGTCGACCAGGCAGAGCGTGACCCCGTCGTAGCCGCCGGTCTCGCGGGTCCGGGTCGCGACGACCACCTCGTCGACCGCGTCGGCGTAGGGGACCAGCGTCTTCGTCCCCGAGATGGTCACCGAGCCGTCCTCGGCAGCCTCGCCGTCGGCACCGACGGCGGCCGGCAGCGACTCGTTGCGGTCGTTGTAGACCCCGAGCGAGAGCCGACAGTCGCCGTCGGCCACCGCCGGCAGATACGTCTCCTTCTGGGTCTCGTCGCCGAGTTCCGCTATCAGCGGGGCGCCGACGGCCGCCGTCTCCGGCAGCGGCCCGGGCATCGCGTACCGGCCCGTCGCCTCCAGCAGCGCGGCGAGGTAGACCATCCCCTCGCCGAGGCCGCCGTGGTCGAACGGGACAGTGACCGCGGGGTAGTCTAAGTCCGAGATCTCGGACCACACCTCGTCGACGACGTCCTCGCCCTCCATCTCGCGGCGGGCGAACTCGATGCCGCCGTTTGACTCGAGAAAGTCCTTTGCGGTTTCCTGGATGCGCTCCTGCTCGTCGGTGAGTTTGGCTCTCATGATTCCTCCCTGTGGCTGGTCTGGCTCTTGTCGTCCTTTGGCATCCCGAGCACCCGCTCGCCGATGATGTTGCGCTGGATATCGCCGGTACCCGCGGCGATCCACGACCCGTAGGTCTGGAGGTAGTCCCGGGTCCAGTCGCCGTCCTCGGGGCCGTCCTCCCACAGCGCCGCCTCGGGGCCGAGGATGTTTATCGCGAAGTTCTCCAAGTCGTTTGCGAGTTCGTCGGCGACGACGAGGTCCATCGACCCCTCCGGGCCGGGCATCCCGGTCTCCATCTGCGTGGAGACGTTGCGCAGGTGGCTCACCTTCGCGGCCTGGATCCGGCTGTCGAGGTCCGCAAGCTCCTGACGGACGACCGGGTCCTGAATCAGCGGCTGGCCGTTGCGGGTGTTGCTCTCACAGTACTCCAGGATGTCCTCGAAGCGCTGTTCGATCGAGAAGATCCGGGTCGTCCCGTGCTCGAACGACGAGAGCGTCATCACGACGTCCCAGCCCTGGCCGACCTCGCCGACGACGTTCTCGACGGGCGCGACCGCGTCGTCGAAGTACATCTGGTTGAACCCCTCCTCGTCGCTGGCCTGGTGGATCGGCGAGATGCTCACGCCCTCCTGGTCCATGTCGACCAGGATGGTCGTGATCCCCTCGTGTTTCACGCCGGAGTCGTCGGTCCGGGTGACCAGGAAACACCAGTCGGAGTAGTGGGCGTAGGAGGTCCAGATCTTCTGGCCGTTGATCCGGAACTCGTCGCCGTCGCGCTCGGCGCTGGTGGTCAGACTCGCGATATCTGACCCCGCCCCGGGCTCGGAGTAGCCCTGGCACCAGACCTCCTCGCCGTTCAGCATCTCCGAGAGGAACCGCTCCTTCTGCTCGGCGGTCCCCTCCTCCATCAGCGTCGGGCCGACGAAGTTGATCCCGATAGCGTTGACCTGCTGTGGGGTCCGGTACTTTGCTGTCTCCTCACGGTAGACGGTCTGCTCTATCAGCGAGGCGTCCCGGCCGCCGTACTCCGAGGGCCAGTGCAGCCCCGCCCAGTTCCCCTCGTAGAGGCGGGCCTGCCAGTCTCGGAGGAACTGTTCTCGCTCGTCCTGGTCCTCGGGGACGTCACGCTCCCCCTCGGTCCAGCCGCTCGGGAGGTTCTCCTCCAGCCAATCCTGGAGTTCCTCCCGGAACTGTTCCTGCTCTGCTGTGTACTCGAAATCCATGCGGTATGATACATCGTAACGGTACTACAAAGTTCTGTCTCTCTCGGTCCGCCCCTTCGACGGTCACGCCCCGCCACCCTCCCCCCGAGCCGGCGGCTCGCGGACACCGAAATACCGGAGAATCGTCCGCCGGACACGGCGGGGCAGGCCACCGACCCGGGCCTACTCCTGGCCGGCTTCGCCGGTCAGGACCTCGTGGTCGGTTTCGCCGTCGGTCAGAAACGACGGGTCGTCGGACTCGCGGCGGCCGTCGGGGAGCCTCCGCCGCTCGCTGCGCCGGTCGTCCTCGGCTTCCTCGATCAGTTCACGGGCGATCTCGTCTTTGAGCCACAGGTGTGGGCACATCGGGCCGAATCCCATAGTACCGCTGTTTGGGGCCGCAGCGATATAAGCGGTTGCCCGGTGACTTCCCGTCGAACCGAAACAGAGCGCCGGAAAAAGCGTGCGCGCTACAGCACGTCGTCGACGGTGTCGAACGTCTCGATTTCGACGTCGTCGTCGGTAATCGTCGCGAGCGCGAGCCCGTTTCCGGAGCCGGTGTCGCGCTCGGTGGGGGCGTTGATCGCCTGTGCGGCCAGCGTCCGTGCCTCCTCGATAGACATCTCGGGGTCGTGTTGCCCCTCGAGGACGCCGTAGGCGAGTTGCATCCCGCTGCCGGTGACAGTGTACGCGTCCTCCATCACACCGCCGGCGGGGTCGATGCTGTAGACGTGACTGCCCTCGTCGTCGACCCCGCCCAGAATGGGGTTGATCGCGAGGAACGGGCCGCCACGGGCAAAGTTGCCCGCGAGCGTCGCCAGCGCGTTGGTCGACATCGGCTTACCCCGGCGGGACTCGTAGAGGCTAGCCTCCGACCGGAGCGTCCGGATGAACGACTGGGCGCCACCGACCGAGCCGACGAGTGTCAGCACGGCACTCGGGTGGACCTGCTCGACCTTGACGACGTTCTTGTTCGAGACGAAGCGGCCGCCGAGCGAGGCTCGCCGGTCTGTCCCGACAACGACGCCGTCGGCGGTCGTCAGGCCGACCGTGGTGGTACCGGTCTTGTTGACCGTTGTCTCGTCGCGGTCGCCGTTCCGCTCGGGCAGCGAGCCGAGTTCGGGTTCGTGGGCGTCGAGTGTGGGGTCACGCATCACTCCTCACCCCCCAGGTCGAGTTCCTCGACGTGGGCGCCGACCTCGTCGTCCGAGAGGGTGTCGACAGTGCCGCTCTCGACGTCGACGGTCACGACGTTGACGCCCGCGGCGTCGACGTCGGCGTCGACCGAAAGCGCCTCCAGCGCGAGGTCGACCCCACCGGAGAGGTCCATCTCCGCCTGGTACTCATCCTCGAGGAACGACTGCATCTCGTCGCGTCCGCCGCCGATGGCGACGGCCTGCCACTCGTAGGGCGTGCCCGAGGGGTCGGTCTCGAACAGCCGTGGCTCGCCGTCCTCGATGCCCGCAACGAGCAACGCCACGCCAAACGGACGGGCACCGCCGGTCTGGGTGTACTGCTGGATGTGGTCGGTTACCCGCTTGGTCAGCGTCTCCACGCCAATAGCCTCGTCGTAGCGCAGTTGGTCGAGCTGTGCCTGCCGGCGCGCGAAGTCGACCAACTGTCGGGCGTCGGCGACGTGACCGGCGCTGGCGACGGCGACGTGGTCGTCGACGGCGTGAATCTTCTCGATGCTGTCCCGCTCGATCAGTGGCGAGCGCGCCCGACGGTCGGCCGCGAGCACGACACCCGACGGCGTCCGCACGCCGACGGTCGCGCTCCCGCGCTCGACGGCCTCGCGGGCGTACTCGACCTGGTAGAGGCGCCCGTCCGGCGAGAAGATCGTGATCCCGCGGTCGTACGCCTGCTGTTGGTTGTCTTGCATTGTGGAAACCGGTTACACACCGTGTGGTGTGCTTACTTTCGGTAAGGGACAGACCTATATAGGCCTTTCAGTAGAGGGGGAGTTCGCCGGTGACGCGGTCCACGTCGTCGTCTCTGGCTGGCCCCACCGCCAGTGTCGTGACGGTGCCGGGCTCCAGCTGAGTGTGGCCGGCATCCCGGACGACTGTGTGAGGCAGACCCGCCCGTTCTGCGGTATCGGCCAGTTCGAACAGCTGGGACTCGCCGTCGGCCTGCAGGACGACCTTCTTCTGGCCCTCGCCCTTCCACTCCCGGCGGACGGTGCCGTCGGCGTCCTCGGCGGCCTGGAGGGCGGCGTGGGCCACCTGCGCGGCGAGTTTGCCCTCGCCCATCCCAAGGTCGGCCCGGGCGACGATGGCCTGCTTCATATCTAACATATGGCGGCCGGATACATATGGGTGGCTATCGCCGCCGCGGCCGGCTGTCTGCCCCAGACGCCTTGTCACCGCGGTTGCCTGACCGGGGAATTTACGACCGCCGGGCGGTTGGGTGGCGTATGATACTCTCCGACGGGGACATTCTCCGCCGCCTGGAGGCGGGTGACCTGGTCATCGAGCCCCTGGAGGACATAGACCTGCAGGTCCAGCCCGCAAGCGTCGACCTCCGGCTGGGCCGGACGTTCCTGGAGTTCCAGCACGCCAACATCCCCTGTATCCACCCCGAAAGCGAGCAGGAGGTCGAGGAGTACGTCGAGGAGACTATTGTCGATGACGACGGGGAGTTTATCCTCCACCCCGGCGACTTCGTGCTGGGGACGACCCGCGAGCGCGTCGCCATTCCCGACGACCTGATCGCCAACGTCGAGGGCCGGTCCTCGCTGGGTCGGCTGGCGGTTGTGGTGCATGCGTCACTCCCGTACGACGAGGAGGTCTTCCTCTGGACACCCGAGGGTGGGTTCGGATTCTACGAGGTCGGCGCAGTCGTGGAGGACGAGCGCCGCGCGCGTGCCGTGTCGTTCGACCCGGAGACACTCGACGTGCGCACCTACCGAGTGACAGACTACATTACCAACCCGACACAGCGCATCTATCGGGTGCGTCTCCGCTCCGGCCGGGAGGTGCTCGTCACAAGGGACCACAATCTGTTCACCATCGACGAACGCGGCGGCGTGACCCGTGTGCCGAGCGAAGAGGCGGAGGGCGAGTTCGTGATGGTTCCGGACACGCTCCCGAGACCGCCCGGGGAAGCGACCCGCTTGGACCTGCTCGATTACCTCGACCCAGGGGAGACAACACTGTACGCGAGTGACGGAGTCGGCCATCTGGAGTGTTCGACCGTTCCGGACGGCTCGAAGAGACACTACGAGTCCCGCGACAGCTTCCCGATGACTGCTGTTTCCCGCGCCGACATGCCAGAGACCGTCCAGGTCGCGTTCAAGCAAAGCGACCTCAAACTCCCGCGTGAACTCCCGGTCACGCCGGAGTTCGGTTGGGCACTCGGCTTTTTCATCGCGGAAGGGTACGCGAGACGGAAGCAGATCCAGGTCAGTAACACACAGGAAGACTATCTCGACAGGTTCGCGCGGTTTTTCGAACAACACGGCGTGGGCCTATCGTGGCACGAGACAGACCGGATCACGAAACTCACCGTCTGCTCGGCGCTGTGGTCGACGGTGTTTCGCGAACTGGCGGGGGGAGGTGCGGACGGGAGAACCATCCCTGACGAGGCGTTCAACTGGCCGGAGGACGTGCTCGAAGCGCTGCTCGCAGGGTTGCTCGACGGTGACGGGAACCGCCGGGAGACGCGTGACACGCTCTACACCTCTAGCTCCGACCTGGCGAACCGGGCGGCGTATCTCGGTACCCGACTCGGTCTGCTCACGTCTGTTTACAGCCGCGAACGTGAGCACCACATCCCGACGAGTGACGTCGACTGGTCGGGCGAGATGTGGGCTGTCGACTTTCGGGAGGACGCACACAAGTGTGGACAGTACGTCCCCGTCCCGAGTGACTTGCTGAGAACGCTTCGCCGGGAGGCCGGACTGCGGATGAGCGATGCCGCAGACGCCATGGGGTACTCCTCCAAATCGAGCATATCGAACGTCGAGAACGAGGAGTATCAAACGGTCAAGCGGGACACACTCGAGCGCATGCGGCTGGCGTACGCCGAAGCAGGGGCCGATACGACTCGCCTCGACCAGTTGCTCGACGGGGGCGTGCGGTTCGAGGAGGTCGTCGCAGTCGAGGAGACTGACCGCGTCGAGACGACCTACGACCTCGAAGTCCAGCCGAACGGCGAGCCGGTCGAGAACTTTGTCGGTGGCCGCGGCGGCGTGTTCCTCTCGAATACGGCCGGCCTGTGCGACCCGGGGTACGAAGGCCAGATCACCCTCGAACTCTCGAATCTCGGGACCGCGCCGGTCGCGCTCACGCCGGGGATGCGCATCTCCCAGCTGACGTTTACGGAGCTCAAGAACCCTGCCGAGCGCCCCTACGGGGAGGAGCGGGGCTCGAAGTATCAGGG
>CAZQZE010000090.1:0-8882 GCA_964597715.1 uncultured Halobacteriales archaeon | reverse complement strand
TTATTCGGACGCGCCGTCAGGGACGCCCATGGTCTGGTACGACCTCACACAGCCGTTTCACCCAGGGATCCCACACTCCCGGTCGCTCTCCTCGCCCGAACTGGAGACGCTCGCGACCGTCGAGGCGGATGGCAGCCACGTCCAGCGGTACGGCGCCCCCACCCACGTCGGCACCCACGTCGACGCGCCGCTGCACTTTGTCGCCGACGGCGCGACCATCGACGCCCTCCCGCCGGACCGGTTTGCCGGGCCGGCGGTCGTGCTCGACGTACAGCGGGACGGGCCGGGTGAGGTCCCGCTCGAGGACGTCGAGCAGGCCGCCGAGGCCGCCGGCGGTGTCGAGGCCGGCGACGTCGTCCTCGTCAGGACCGGTTGGGGCAGCCACTTCGACGACGACGAGACCTACCAGCGTTACCCCTGGCTCGGCCCCGACGTGGCGGAGTGGCTGCTGGACCGGGATGTCCGGCTGCTCGCGGTGGACACGATCAGCCCGGACCGGCCGCGGGCCATGCGCCCCGACGACTGGGACGACTACCCCCACCACCGTACCCTCCTGCCGGAGGGTGTGCTCATCGCCGAACACCTCTACCTGGAGGAGGTGGCGGATGCCGGGCGGAGCCTGGAGGTGATGGGGTTCCCGCTGAAGCTCCGGGACGGGGACGGCGCCCCCGCACGGTTCGTGGCCCGCGAACGCTCCGCGGAGTCGTAGGCGCCCCCCGGCCGCCGTGTCACTCCGTCACCCCTATGTCCGGGGCCGGAGAACGAGGGGTATGCTCCGCGCGCTCCGTTCGGAGGTCGAGCCGGCCATCGAGGAGACGCTGGCCGACCTGGGCTTTCCGACCGACGACCTCGGCATCGAGCGGCCGCCGGCAGACGTCGACGCCGTCCTCGCGACCAGCGTCGCCTACCGGCTGGCCGGCGACGCCGGTGCCCCGCCGCCGGCGGTGGCCGCGGATATCGCCGACGCGCTCGGCGAGCACGACCTGACATACGCCGGCGGCGTCGAGGCCGAGGGTGCCTACGTCAACGTCCTCCCCGGCGAGCGGTACTACGCCGACACACTCGCAGCCGCACAGGAGGAGGGGTACGGCCGGCTCCCCGACCGCGGGACTGACCTGGTGCTCGAACACACCTCCGCGAACCCCACCGGCCCCGTGCACGTCGGCCGGGCGCGCAACCCGGTCATCGGCGACGCGCTCCGGCGGCTGCTGGAGTTTGCGGGCTACGACGTCGAGACCCACTACTACGTCAACGACGCCGGCCGGCAGATTGCCGTGTTCACCTGGGCCTACGAGACCTTCGCGGAGGACGACCTCCCGGAGCCGGAGCGGGATTCACCCGAGTACGAGATGGTCCGGTACTACCGGAGGGGAAACGAGTATCTGGAGGAAGCCGACCCGGACGCGGTCGAGGCGGCCGAAGCCGAGGTCCAGGCCATCCTCCAGGGGCTCGAGGCCGGCGACGAGGGAACCTACGAGCGTGTCGGCGAGGTCGTCGACACCGTGCTCGGGGGGATGCGGGACACGCTCGACCGACTCCCTGCCCCCTTCGACGAGTTCGTCCGCGAGACACGGTTCATGCGCGACGGCTCGACCGACGACGTCGTCGCCCGGCTCAAAGACGCCGATACTGGTGTCAAGGAGGATGGCGCCTGGCAACTCGCCTTCGAGGATATCGAGAAGAACCTTGTCTTCCTGCGCGGGGATGGCACCTCGCTGTACACGACCCGCGATATCGCCCACCACGAGTGGAAACTCGACACCTTCGACGAGGCCGTCACCGTCCTCGGCGAGGACCACAAGCTCCAGGCCCGCCAGCTCGAGGCGACGCTCGACCTGCTGGGTCACGACACCGACCGGCTCCGGACGGTCCACTACTCGTGGGTGACCCTCCCGGACGGTGGGATGAGTACCCGCGAGGGGACGGGGATCGACCTGGACGACCTGTTGGACGAGGCTGTCGACCGCGCCCGGGCGGAGGTCGAGGAGCGGATAGGCGACCGGGTCCGTAACGACCACCTCACGGAGGCCGACATCGAGCGGATCGCCCGCCAGGTCGGCGTCGGGGCGGTTCGCTACGATATCGTCGCCAAACAGCCCACGAAGGGGATCACCTTCGAGTGGGAGCGGGCACTGGACTTCGAGGCCCAGAGCGCGCCATACGTCCAGTACGTCCACGCCAGGGCGTGTGGAATCCTCGCCGAGGCCGGCGAGACGGGAACCGCCACGGAGACGGGTGACGGGGCAGAGCCCGGCCGTCTCGTGGAGCCGAGCGAGCGAGCCCTGCTTGAGACCATCGCCCGGCTCCCGACAGTTATCGAGGAGAGTGCGGCAGACCTCGAGCCACACGCCGTCGCCACGTACACCCGCGACCTCGCGGAGGCGTTCAACGCCTTCTACCGGGAGTGTCCGGTGCTCGACGCCGACCCCGAGCGACGGGCAGCCCGGCTGGCGCTGGTCCGGGCCGCGCGGACGGCAACGGCAAACGCCCTGTTCGTGCTCGGTGTGGAAGCCCCGGAGTCGATGTAAGAGCGGCCAGACGGTCAGCTGAATAGCCCGCCGAAGCGGCCGCCGGAGTTCTCGTCGTCCTCGCTGTCCTCCGTCGTAGACTCGGTGTCGCTCTCGAACCAGGCTTCCTCGACGGCGGTCTCGGCGTCGGCGGGGTCGACCCCCTCGAAGAGGACCCCGGAGAGTTGCTCCGCGAGTGCCCGGTAGGCCGCGGAGACGTCCGCCTCCGGGGTCTCGACGACAACCGGCTCGTCCCCGGCGGCCGGGTCGTCGGGGACCGCGCCCAGCACCGGGACCCCCAGTTGCGACCCGATACCGGCGAGGTCGGTGTCGCCGGTGGCCCGAAGCGTGACAACACCGAGGACTGTGCCGCCGAGGCGGTCGACGAGGTCGGCTGTCTTTCCGGCGTCGGTGACCGCCACCGCCTCGGGTGTCGTCACCAGGACGACGCCGTCGGCGAGGCCGAGCGGGACCGCCATCTCGTGGCTCACACCCGAGCCCGTGTCGACGACGACGACATCGTAGCGCTCACGGAGACGCCCGAGGACGTCGGTGAGCCCGGACGGGTCGGCACCGGCGAAGGCGTCGAGGCTCTGCTCGCCGGGAAGCACCGTCAGCCCCTCGTCGACGTCGACCAGCGTCTCCTCGACCGTCGCCTCGCCTGCGAGCACCTGGTGGACGCTGTGGCCGTCCTCGGCGCCGACGAGTTCGCCGAGGTTCGCCATCCCCAGGTCCGCATCCACGACGACGACGTCGTGTCCGCGCTGCTGGAGCGCGGCCGAGACGTTGACCGCGGTAGTCGTCTTCCCGACACCGCCTTTGCCTCCTGCGACTGTGCAGACGTACCCCGCCATCGTCCTGTGGTGTGACCAAACGAGGGTGGTTATATAAACCCGCCGTCCGAGTCGGGGACTGACCTGCCGGCACTGTACGGGTCCAACAGGTACTTACAGCGTTCGGACCAACCCACAGTAATGAGCGAGTCGACGGCAGAGCGGAGTGACAAACAAAAGTACGAGTACCGGAAGGTCATCGAGGAGCTCGATGGCTACCGGGGCTCGGGCACGCAGCTCGTGACCATCTACGTGCCCCCGGACAAGCAGATAAGCGACGTGGTCGCCCACGTCACCCAGGAACACTCCGAGGCGTCGAACATCAAATCAAAGGACACCCGTACAAACGTCCAGGACGCACTCCGGAGCATCAAGGACCGGCTGAAATACTACGACACCCCGCCGGAGAACGGGATGGTGCTGTTCTCGGGGGCGGTCGACACCGGCGGCGGCCGGACGGACATGGTCACGAAGGCCCTCGAGGACCCTCCCGAGCCGATCCAGTCGTTCCGGTACCACTGTGACTCGGAGTTTCTGACCCAGCCAATCGCCGAGATGCTCGGGGACAAGGGCCTGTTTGGCCTGGTCGTCCTCGACCGCCGGGAGGCAAACGTCGGCTGGCTCCGCGGGAAACGTGTCGACCCGGTCAAGTCGACCACCTCGCTGGTGCCGGGCAAACAGAAGAAAGGCGGCCAGTCACAGGCCCGCTTCGAGCGGCTCCGACTGGAGGCCATCGACAACCACTACCAGGAGGTCGCGGAGATGGCGAACGACCTGTTCGTCGCCAAGCGCCACGAGATCGACGGGATTCTCGTCGGCGGCCCCTCGCCCACCAAAGACGAGTTCCTCAGCGAGGGGTATCTCCACCACGAGATCCAGGACAACGTCATCGGGAAGTTCGATGTCGCCTACACCGACGAGTCCGGGCTCTACGACCTCGTCGACGCCGCCGCCGAGGTGCTCGCCGAGCGCGAGGTACTCGAGGACAAACAGTTCATGGAGCAGTTCTTCAAGGAACTACACGACGGGAACCTCGCAACCTACGGCTTCGGCCCGACCCGGGAGAACCTCATGATGGGTGCCGTCGAGACGCTGTTGATCAGCGAGGACCTGCGCAAGGAGGTGCTCGTCCACGAGTGCCCCAACGAGCACACGGAACACGAACTGGTCGAGCCGGGGGCAGGGGGGGACCACGAGTGCTCGCGGTGTGGTGAGCCGACCGAGACCGAGCGCGAGGACGCCATCGACCACCTGATCGAACTGGCCGAGCAACGCGGCACCGGAACCCAGTTCATCTCCACCGACTTCGAGAAAGGCGACCAGTTGCTGGCCGCGTTCGGCGGTATCGCCGGGCTGTTGCGGTACTCGACGGGCGTGTAACCCCCACCCGACCGGCTATACCAGCTGTTCGAGCTGTCTTCGCCGCCCTGTCAGGTCGACCGCCGCGTCGACGCTCTCGTCGGCGGCCAGCCGGTCCAGCGCGAGCAGCGGGTCCGCCCCGGCCCGCTCGACCGCGCCGAGGAGGTCGGCAATCTCGGCGCGGTACAGCGCGAGATTTTCGAGCAACCCGACAAGCAGCGCCAGCGGCACGGCCGCTGTCGGACCGGTCGGGAAGGCGTCGCTCGCCCGCTGGAAGTCGGGCGGGTCCGCGGGCGGGGCCGTGGTCGGGTGGAGCGCGAGACAGCGCGTACATAATGCGACACTCGCCGCCTCACCACGCCCGCTCGCCTCGCCAGGGAGCGTGTCGGCGTGTTCGCCGGCCTCAAAGACAACCGTCGGGCTCTCACAGTCCGGACAGTCCATACCCGCAGTCAGCGCCGGGAGACAAAAACAGGTGTCGGCAAGAGACCGGTCAGTCGTCGGCGGTGACCTGTTCGCGTTCCCGCTCGGCCTCGACGGCCTCCTCCTCCTCCTCTTCCTCCTCCTTTTTGGCCTTGATCTTCTTTAGCCGGAAGATCTCCTCGCGCTCCTGCTCCTCGAGTTTCTGCTCGATGTACTCCTGGTTCTCCCGGAGTTCCGGCAGTAGCTTGAACTCGAGGGCGTTGACCCGTCGCTTGGTGGTCTCGATCTCGTCGAGCATCTTCTTCATCGCGGTTTCCACCTCGGCGGCGAGGATGATCTGTTCGAGCAGTTCCTCGTAGGCCTCGGCGGCCTCGTCGATGCGGGCGCTGGTCCCCATCACGCCGTAGCCCCGCTCGTCGAGCGTCTTGCGGACCTTCGAGGACTCTATCTCCGGAACGACGACACCCATGATGTTCTTGGACTGGGTGGTCAACTCGGGGTGTTCCTTCAGTGCGGCCGCCGCCCCTCGAACCGCGACGTCGCCGTCCATCGCCCGCGCCATATCGATGGCGTGTTGGGCCTCCTCGTAGGTCGTCTCGAGGTCCGACCGGACATCCTGGGCCTGGTCGAGGATGTCCATGAACTCCATGATGAGCCCGTCACGCTTCTTCTCGAGCGTGTCGTGGCCCCGCTCGGAGAGTTCGATACGCTCCTCGATGGCCATGAGGTTCTTGCGGGTCGGCTTGACGTCGTTACTCATTGTCGACACATGTGCCGGCGGCCGTTAACCGTTTTCGGTCCCCGACAGCACGCCCGACTCAGCCGTGTGTGGGCGACCAGACCCCCTGAACGCGGTCCATCCAGAGCACCACCAGTACGTGCGGGAGCGTGAGGATGGCGATAAAGACGAGGTACAACCCCGTCGCCTCCTGCAGCGTCGGCTCGACGGGCACCACGAGCCACAGCACCGCCAGGAACACGAGCGCGAGCGCGGTCAGGGGTAATGCCTCCTTCAGGAAGCGGGCGAGTGCCCCCGACACGTTCCCGACCCGGAGGCTGTCGGCGGCCCGCCGGTCAACCCCGACGGCGCGGGCGATATGCCGGACGGCGTGCCACAGACAGAAGTAGACCCCGATGGCCAACACGGGTGGGACGGTCAGGAAGTACACCCACAGGAGGAGGGTCTCGCCGGCGTCGACCAGCCACGACCGGCCGCCGCCGAGAGGGTCGTCGGCGAGCACGTACCCGCGGGCGAGCACGGCGACAGTGAGCAGGCCGAACCCGGCGCCGAGTGCCAGCCGCGTCTCCCCGGCGAACAGCCACCCCAGGTCGGCGGCGGTCCCGCCGAAGGGGACGACAAAGGACCCGACCACCTCGCGGTAGACGCCCGGAAAGCCAAGCAGCGGGACGAGCATCGGCAGGCCACCCCGGACGACCGTCGTCGCCACCCGCCCCGGACGGTCGAGATGGTCGGCCCCGAGCAGCCCGACGATGGGGTACAACTCGCCCTGCCCCCAGTGAAACCACGTCACGAGGATAAAGAGGGCAGCCGCGGGGACGGGGGCGAGAAACCACAACAGCGTGTAGGCAGCCCCGACGACCGCGTACAGCAGCGAGACGGCGGCAACCAGCCGGGGTGTCACCTCGCCGGCGACCGCCCGCGGCAACGCGACGTAGTCGATGGCGCCGTGTGGGAGGCCAAAGGCGACCACACTCGCGAGCAGCGGGGCGTACCGCCAGGCCTCCGGGACCCGGAGACCCGCGGCGCCCACGAGCGCAACGGCACCGAGCACGAGCCAGGGGCCGTAGAAGACGGGCCAGCGCAGCGACGCCCGCGCCCGGCCGTCCGTGACCACGTGGTCGGCGGCTACCGCCACCGTTTCACCACCCATGGGAGCAAAACGAGCCCCTGAATCACAAAGAGGTTGGTGGTCAGAAAGAAGACCATCTCCTCAACCGGGAGCCCCGGCAGCCCCAGGCCGGTCGTGTACCGAGCCGAGATGACCCAGACCCCCTGCTGGATGGCGACCCAGTCGGCAACCCACAGATACAGCGTCGGCACCCCGACCGCCAGCGCGACGTGTCGGCGGACGGCGATGAGATACCGCCAGCCCACCGTCCACTGTAGCGCCAGCACCGGCCCGCCCCACGCCAGGATCGCCCCCAGGTAGAAACTCGCCTCGCGGGTGAGCAGTGCCGCGCCGACCGCGGTCACCAGCCCGCCGGCGGCCAACCCGACCAGCCAGTCACAGCGGCCCGTTCCGACCTCGACGGCCGGTGTGCGGAGGTGAAACAGCCAGAGGGCGGCGACTACCGGCTGGACGAGAATAAAGAGATACTCGCCGACAGGGGCGAGCCACACCCGCCCGGCGAGACGCCCGTCGCCGTAGGACCAGACCCCCTGGGCGATGAGGTAGTTGTCCCAGGGGGTGGTGTACACAGCCGCCAACGCGACGATGACAGCCAGGCCGGCCAGTTGCAGGCGCCAGCGCTCGACCGCACGGGCGAGCAGTGAGAGCGACAACACCGACAGCACTGGAACTAAAAAGAGGAGGTGAAATTCCAGGTACGTGAGGTCCATCGACTACTCATCGGTTTGGCGCTCGCATAAAAAAGGGCGCGGTCGAACGTGGCCTCAGTCGGCGGCTTCGACGGTTCCGGAACCAGCCTGGTCCAGCGCCTCGCGGCTGGACAGCAGGATGATACCGAAGCCGATCTTCGCGGTCACGTCGAGCACCATGAATCCGGCCGTCTCGATGCCGAGACTGAGGACACCGAGGCCCTCAGTGCCGACAATCCACCAGACGGGGTACGCCAGCCAGAGGACGAGCACGACGTTCCGAAGGGTCGTGAACGTCGACCGTGCCTGGCCGCCAAGCCGTCCGGCCTTCTGGGTGAGTGTGCCGAACAGGAAGTACAGCAACACGAGGAGCAGCGCCGTGCTGACGCCCCACCAGAGGATGCGCTGTGCGCCAACGCTAAGCCCGAGCAGCGTCGTGCCGAGGAGCTCCTTGCTCCCGGTCAGCGTCGCCAGCGCGCCGGTCCCGATCATCGCGGCGTCGAGGCCGACCAGTGCGGCCAGCTCGTTGCGGCTCGCCCCGGCCAGCAGGCCGAGGTCGAGCAGCAGCAGCGGCGTCGTGAAGAACCAGTCGGTGTACCGTGCCCAGTAGATGGGCGTGGGCTCACCGGCGACGTCGATTATCGCAACGCCAAAGCCCAGTAGCATCGACAGGTAGTTCACGAACGCGATCGCCGCGATGAAGATCGTGATGATGAAAAACTCCTGGCGCTTCTCGTCGGTTTCGCCCCAGCCCGAGGCAATGAAATACAACATCCCCAGGAACATGAGGGCGGTACCCGCTGCCAACGAGAGGTTGGTTAGCGAACCGATCTCTGCTGCCCCTTGTAGGACAGTTATTGTTTCCGTTAATCCTGCCATAGTCCACTTCCCAATTAGGGGAGGGGTATAATAATACGCATGCCAAATATTTGGGGCACCCCGAGGACCTGTCACAGAACACACCAGTGTCGGCCGGTCGCTACACTCGGGGCTGCCGGAATCGGAGTGTGACAGGCGTCGAACACACGCGTGACACCGGGTTTGGAAGTGACAGCGAGCGAAAACGGGGCGTGCGAGGCTACGCCTCGGCTTCGACCTCGGCGCGCTCGTCCTCGCGGTAGTAGGTCTCGATGAACTCCTCGTCGACGCGGTTCAGTTCCTCCGGCGGGAGCATCGACAGCAGGTCCCAGCCGATCGACA
>CAZQZE010000089.1:0-8884 GCA_964597715.1 uncultured Halobacteriales archaeon | reverse complement strand
AAACGGCGTCCATCCCGCCGTCGACGAGGACCGTCTCGCCGGTCGTGTACGGCGACGCCTCACTGGCCAGGTAGACGGCAAGCCCTTTGATATCGGCGGGCTGGCCGACCCGGCCTGCGGGGATCTGGCTCACCAGCACCTCCCTGTCAGCGTCGCTGAGTCCCTCCTCGGTCATCGCCGTCTGGATGAAGCCCGGCGCGATGGCGTTGACCCGGATATTGTGGCCGGCGAGTTCGGCCGCCAGTTGGCGGGTGAGGTTGACGATGCCGCCCTTCGCGGCGGTGTAGGCCGCGAGCCCCTCCCGCTGGGTGCCGTTGAACCCCAGGATGGACGCGGTGTTGACGATGCGGCCGCCGCCGTGGTCCCGCATGTGGGCGCCCGCGGCCCGCGCGGTCAGGAACACGCCCCGGAGGTTGACGTCCATCAGGTCGTCCCAGGCGTCCATGTCGTACTCCGGCGCCGGCCCGCCCTGAACGGCCACCCCGGCGTTCGCGAACGTCACGTCGAGACCGCCCAGCATCTCGACCGTCCGGTCGACCATCCCCTCGACCTCGGCCTCGTCGCTCACGTCGGCGACGACCGGCTCGACAGCCGCGTCGGTCTCCGCTGTCAGCCGGTCGGCGACCGTGTGCACCCCTTCCTCGTCGATGTCGGCGACCGCGACATCCGCCCCGCTCTCGGCCATCGCCGCCGCGAGAGCGCTGCCGATACCGCCGGCCGCGCCCGTTACCAGCGCCACGTCGCCGTCGAGTCGGAACCGGTCGAGGACCGTCACTGCCGTTCACGTCCGTTCATGTCGATTGGATTCACCGACCGGCATCCTATATCTTGTCGTGCGCACCCGAAAGACGACGTTTAAGTGGTTCGGGGGGGTATCCTTGCGTACTATGGCAAACGGCAAATACGCCGCGCGGAAGCTGAAGAAGGACCGCCAGAAGCGACGGTGGTCCGACTCGGAGTACGCGCGCCGCGAGCGGGGGCTCGGCGAGAAGTCGGACCCCCTCGAGGGCGCCCCGCAGGGGCGGGGTATCGTTCTCGAGAAGGTCGGCATCGAAGCGAAACAGCCCAACTCGGCCATCCGGAAGTGTGTCCGGGTCCAGCTCATCAAAAACGGCAAACAGGTCACCGCCTTCTGTCCCGGTGACGGCGCTATCTCGTTTATCGATGAACACGACGAGGTGACCATCGCGGGTATCGGCGGCGCGAAGGGCCGTGCGATGGGCGACCTCTCCGGGGTCAACTACAAGGTCGAGAAGGTCAACGGCGTCTCGCTGATCGAACTGGTGCGGGGCAACGCGGAGAAGCCGGTCAGATGAGCACCGACCAGCCAGAGCCCGACGCGCCCGGCAGCGAGGACACCGACGCCCTGCTCTTCCAGCGCTGGAGTGTCGACGATATCGAGTACGGCGACCCCTCCACCGAGCGGTATATCACGGTCACGCCGATCGCACACACGATGGGTCGCCACGCCGACAAACAGTTCAAGAAGTCCGACATCAGCATCGTCGAGCGCCTCATCAACCGTCTGATGCAGACCGACGAGAACACCGGCAAAAAGCAACTGGCAACCTCACTCGTCAGGGACGCCTTCGAGACGGTCCACGACCGGACCGGCGAGAACCCCGTCCAGGTGCTTGTCGGGGCCATCGAGAACACGGCGCCCCGCGAGGAGACTGTCCGTCTGAAGTACGGCGGAATCTCCGTCCCGAAGGCCGTCGACATCTCCCCACAGCGCCGGGTCGACCAGGCGCTGAAATTCATCGCCGAAGGGGTTCACAGCGACTCCTTCAAGACCGACACCGACGCCGCCGACGCCGTTGCCCAACAGCTCATCGGCGCCGCCAACAACGACGTCTCCACCTACGCCGTCAACCAGAAAGAGGAGAAGGAACGCGTCGCCGCCGCCGCACGGTAACGCGACCGGGCTTTAATCTCCCCCGTTGGCCTTGCGCCGTTGCTCTGTCGCGACCACCTGCTTGAGCCAGCCGCCGGCCCGCCGCGCCCGCCCCGTCCGTAAACCAACGACGCTTTTGCAGTTGACGTCACAACGGCGGGTATGGCAGAACGATACGAGTCAGTCGAACTGGTCGGCGACCGCACCGTCCGCTACGTCGCGTCGGCCGTCCTGCTCGCTGCGCTGACGGCCGTGCTGGCGTACGTGTCGATACCGGTTCCCGGGGTCGCCGTTCCGTTCTCGCTGCAGCCGTTCGGGGTATTCTTCGCCGGCCTCCTGCTCGGACCGGTTTGGGGAGGGTTCGGGCTCTCGCTGTACGTCGTCGTGGGACTTGCCGGAGCGCCGGTGTTCTCTAACGGTAACGCCGGGCTCGGGTACTTCCTGGGCCCGACAGGGGGATTTCTCGTCGGGTTCCTGCTCGCTGCGGTACTCGTCGGCGCCGTCGTCCACCGGCGCGTCGAACCGCGTGCCCTCCGGGAGGTGTCGGTGGTCACGTTGACCGTCGCGCTCGCGGCCGGCATCGCGGTCATCTACGCCGTCGGCGTCCCCTGGTTCGCGTGGGTGCAGGGTATCTCCCTGGAGGCGGCGGCAACCGCCATGGCGCCGTTTCTCCCTCCGGACGCGCTGAAGGCGGCGCTGACCGTCGCTGCCGTCGCGAGCGGAAACGAGGCGCTCCGCCGGGCCGCATGATAGAGACCAGAGACCTCGTCCACCGGTACGACGGTGTGCCGGCCGTCGACGGCGTCTCCGTCACCATTCCGGACGGCGAGTGGGTCGTCGTCGCCGGCCCGAACGGTAGCGGGAAGACGACCCTCGTCAGGCACTTCAACGCCCTGCTCGCGCCCGACGAGGGCGCGGTGCTGGTGGACGGCCGCCCGGCCGCCGAAGACCCGGTCGGTGCACGGACGACTGTCGGGATGGTGTTCCAGCGGCCCCGGGACCAGTTCGTCGCCGCGACGGTCGGGGCCGACGTCGTGTTCGGCCCGGAGAACCTCGGACTCGACCGGGATGCGGCCGACCGCCGGGTAACAGAGGCTCTGGCGGCCGTCGACATGGCCGGGCGGGGGGACGAGCGGGTCGACGCACTCTCCGGCGGCGAGCAGGCCCGGGTCGCGGTCGCCGGCGCGCTCGCCATGGAGCCCGACCACCTGGTGCTCGACGAGCCCTTCGCGGGGCTGGACTGGCCGGCCCGCCGGTCCGTGCTCGAACACCTCGACGACCTCCACGCGAACGGGACCGGCATCCTGGTCGTCACACACGACCTGCGCGACGTCCTCTCGCGGGCCGACCGCGTGCTCGGTCTGCGAGACGGACAGGTCGCCGTCGATACCGGCCCTGTGGCGGCCCGCGACCGGTTACCCGACCTGGGTGTGCGCGTCCCGGAATGCTGAGGTACCGGCCCGGCGACAGCCTCGCTCACCGGCTCGGACCGCGCTCGAAGGTCGCCTTCCAGGCGGGCTTTGCCGTCGCCGTCTTCGCGCGGCCGACGCCCGCGTGGCTGGCCGCGATGACCGCTGTTGGCCTGTGTTGTCTGGCTGCCGCCCGACTCTCGCCGGTCCGCGTGCTGTGGGCCTACCGCGCCGTGGTGCTCGTCCTCGCGCTCGGGCCGGCACTCGGTGGGCTTGTGCTCGGGCCACCGTGGTTCCGGGTCGGCCCCGCCCTGGAGTCGCTGCGGGCGGTCGCGCGGGTGGTGCCGGTGTTGCTCGTCAGCGCCGCGTTCGTCCACTCGACGCCCGTCCGGGACACCCGGGCTGCAATCCAGCGGACCGTCCCGGGCCGTCCCGGACAGCTGTTCGGCGTCGGCGTGGGGCTGACCGTCCGGTTCGTGCCCGTCGTCCGCGCGGACGTGCGCCGGATACGGGACGCCGTCCGGGCACGCGGAGGTGACAGGCGGTCGTTGCGGGACCGCGCGAGCCGGCTCGCGACGCTGTCGGTCCTGCGGGCGCTGGCCCGGTCGGACCGGCTGGCACTCGCGCTCCGTGCCCGGTGTTTCGCCTACGACCCGACGCTGCCAGCACTCCGGTTCTCGCGGATGGACTATCCCGTGCTCGCACTGGGTGTGCTGCTGGCCGTGACGCCGCTTCTCTAGTCGGCTGCGGGCCCGGAATCGCCCGCATACGCGCGCGTGACATCCACGAGAGCCTTCCGGTATTCGCTCTCGTCCGGGTCGCGAGCGAGCGAGCGAAACCGGTGCTTGAACGCCGAGAGGTCGACCCCGGGTGCGTCGGCGGCGGCCGCGTGTGCGAGG
Organism: uncultured Halobacteriales archaeon; assembly: GCA_964597715.1. Taxonomy (GTDB): domain Archaea; phylum Halobacteriota; class Halobacteria; order Halobacteriales; family Haloarculaceae; genus Salinirussus. Next base: position 4,682 of record CAZQZE010000089.1, on the reverse strand, counting down.
TCGTAGAGGCGGTGGTCCCCGGCGACGAGGTCGTGGCGTTCGACGAGCGCGAGCGCGAAGGCCGCGTTGACGGCAGTGATCTCCGGGTCGGCGGCCGGCGTGAGCCGGGAGACCGGCTGTGTCGCCCCCTCCTCCTGTGGCGGTGTCGCCGCCGCGTCCCCCCAGGCAGCCGGGTCCTCCGGGCAGTCCGCGACCGCCGCCGCCAGCGAGGATTCGAGGAAGGCGACCAACTTGTCGGCGGGGGCGACCTCTAGCCAGAGGTCGTCGGCGTAGATATCCTTCATGTGGTTGGCGATCTGGTAACAGTGGGTCAGCTTGCGCTGTTCGACGCTGCGACCCGCCAGCGCGAGGAAGATGGCCTCCTCGGTGGACTGGGTGTGTGAGGGGTGGTCGGCCTCGTAGTGGTGCATGTGGGCGAACTCGTGGAGGGCGAGTTCGCGAGCCATCGCCGAGGTGGCGGCCTGCCGGGAGATCGTGAGTCGGTGGGCGTCGTCAGTGTGGCTGGCGCGGGTCCGTTCGTCGGGGTCCTCGACGACCCGGACGGTGACGGGTCGGTCGAGGTCACGCTCGGTCATAAAGAGGTCGCGGGCCCCGAGAAACGGCTCGGCCGGGCCCGCTCCGCGTACCTGCACATCCATATCCGTATTCGGGGGCCGGCCGCGTATGACGTTTGCGCCGGTCACAGGGGTGCACTACTGGAGGGTCACGTAGCCCAGAAACGCCAGTGCCAGAAACTGGAGCCCGCGCAACACGAGCACCGCCTCGCCGACCAGCGGGCTGTCGGCGTACAGCGAGCCCATCCCGAAAAAGAAGTAGATGGCGACGAGATTTTCGAGGAGCAACACGACGCCAAACGCCAGTAGCGCGAGGGTGAGACTCGACCGGAACGTCCGGTAGTTGCGGACCCAGACCCCCGACAGGACGACCAGGATGAGGGCGTTGACCCCCGCCAGCCCCACCGCACCCATAACCGCCGGTCCCATCGCCATCTCAGCTCACCTCCTCGGTGATCGACTCGAAGGTCTCCCAGTGTCGCTCGAACCGGTCGGTGAGAAAGTACAGCTTGCCGTAGTCGCGCTCGCCCGGGTCGACGACGTCGTGTTCCTCGAGCATATCAAGGTGGTGGGTGACGGTGTTGTAGTCGACGTCGAGACGCTCGGCCAGTTCGTTCGCGTTCCGTGGTCGCTCCTCGAGTTCGCGGATGATGCGGACCCTGTTTGCCCCGCCGCGCGTGCCTGCGAACAGGTACCACAGGGCCTTTTCCATCAGCAGTTCGTTGATGCCGGGAGTATCCTGAAAGTCGTTTCGACACAGTCTTGAAGCCGCGGGTCGGCGGGAACCGCAACGCCGGCTCGGCCGGACGGACGGCACGCTATCCACTGACGGTCCGGCGGACCCACCCGGAAGCCCCCGAGGGAAACGAGTCCGAGCGTTCGCTGGCCTGCACAGCTCCGGTCCCGTCGACGGCCCGGACCACCACCTCGTGGGCACCCGTCGGCTCGAAGCGATACCGGTACTGCCGCCAGACGTCGTCGCCGGGGAGCGGCTCCGAGAGGGTCGCCTCGGTCCAGGTGTCACCGCCGTCGGTCGACACCTCGACGGCGTCGACACCGCGGGTCCCGGCGTAGGCGTGACCGGCCAGTTCCACCCGGCCGTCCCCGAGGCGGGTGACCCCCTCGTCCCAGAGTTTGGCGACGGTGTTGACCGGCCCCGTCCCTTCCCAGCCACGCTGCTCCCAGTAGCCGTCCATCTCCCGGTCGAGCACCGCAATCTCGGTGAGCCACTTGACGTTTGTCTCGCCCCAGTGGCCGGGCGCCAGTATCCGGACCGGGTGGCCGTGCTGGGCGGGGAGTTCCTTCCCGTTCATCCCCCAGGCCAGAAAGCCGTCCCGGAGCACCTCGACCGGGTACTCCACGAAGTAGCCGTCCTCGCCCCGCAGCACGACACAGCCACAGTCCCCGTCGGGGTCGACGGCGTCGAGCAGCGGCGCAATCGGCGTCCCGGTCCAGACAGCCGTGTCGAGTTTGTGGCCGTTGAGCCCCTCGCCGACACACCGTAGCGTCACAAACCGGTGTTCGACCGGCCGCTCCAGCAGGTCGGCGAAGTCGACGGTCAGGTCGCCCTCGGCGGTCTCGCCGGTGACGGTCAGCGACCACCCCTCGGCCGGGAGTTCGGGTTCGAACTCCGCGATATCGACGTTATAGAAGTTTCCGACCTCGCTGACCAGCCCGGGCAACGCGTCGCTCTCGACCGACAGCGACCGCTCCTCGGCCTCCCGGAGCCGCCCCCCGACATCGTCGGTGCCGGGGGCGGCCCCGAGTGCGTCTGTCCCCGAGCGGAGAGCGCCGGCCCCGGCCGCGGCACCCAGGAAGGCAACGGCGCCCACAACGCTCCCGAGCGCGCGTCGGCGGGAGGCGTCGAGTTCGGGTGGGGTGTGTCGCGGGCCTGCGAGTGCCCCGGCAGCCACGGGAACCGCGGCCCCGGCTGCGAGGGCGGGCGCTCGGGTGAGCAGGGCCGCGAGCGTCCACGCCACGAGCCCGGCCAGCAGACCACCGGCGAGCCGGCTGTCGAGTCGCCCGGCGACGCGGGCCCCGCCGAGGGCGACCGTACCGAACAGCCCGACCGCCAGCGCGGCCGCGAGCCCGATGTGTAACAGGTGGCCCGCCTCGCCCACGTTCTGGATCATGAATGTGACGACCGGGCCCGGCGTGGCCGCGACAACCGCGGCGTCGAGGGGCGCGACGACAAACGACCGGGTGTAGCCCGCGACGGCAAAGGAACCGGCAACGCCGGCCGCCCCGGCCAGTCCCGCGAGCCCCAGGTCGTGCCGGGAGGGGAGGTTCACCATCCCTACCCGTCCATCGAGCCGCCAGGGGTCAGCGTCACCCGGATGACGTCGCTCACCGCAGGGTAGTCGTAGCCGTCCGTGAGACTGTCCAGCGGGCGGACGACGCCGCCCTCGTCGGCCCCCTGGTCGGGGCTGTCCTGGGCGGGCGCCTGGTCCGGCCCCTGGCCCGGCGGCTGGGCGTTTGGCTCGGTGCCGGCGTCCCACAACCGGACGCTGTCGGTCACGTCACCCTCGACCGGCTCGCCGTCCTCGGGCCACAGGGTAATCCCCGTCGCGCCCGGCGAGAGGAAGAGGTCGTTCGACGGGACGAACATCGAGGCAAAGGAGAGTCGCTGACCGGGTTCGGCCTCGACGTCGAACTCGAAGGCGCCGCCCGGAGCAATCGGCGGCGCGCCGGGCACCTCACCCATCGGGTCGTTGGGGTCGGCAACCGTGTTCGCGGGGGTGTACGCCCCGGCTGTGGTCACACCCATGGTACCCGCCATCCCCCGAAGCTCGTCGACGAGCCCCGGCTCGTCCGGGAAGCCGGTCGGGGGGCCGGCCTCGGCGAGCCCTTCGAGCCCGACCGACGCCTCCTCGCCCTCGGTGAACAGCGGGTTCTCGCCGGTGTGGACCGCGTACGCGCCGGGTGTGACCCAGACCCCGCCGCCGGTAGGGGTGTCGGACCCGTAGAGGTCCGTCGGCGCGACGTTCTCGACCCGGACCGTGACTGTCGTCGGGCCGCTCGTCATCCCGTCCTCCGTCTCGGTCATCCTGCCGTCCGTGGTGTCGGTCTCAGTCATCCCGTCGTCTGTGGTGTCGGTCCCGGCGCCACCGCCGTCGCCGCCGGCACAGCCGGCGAGTGCGAGCGCCGTTGTGCTCCCCGCTACCGCGAGGAACCGCCGTCGCGTCGTGTCGTCTACCATCACAGCCGGACCGAGGGACGCCCCCTGAAAGTAAATTTTTCAACATGTCTCCGGAGTTGGGCCAAACACTCTCTAGGATTCGTCCCGGTTCGCCCCCGGCGCCGGCTGTGGAGGGCCGGTGAACCGTGTCACACGGACACAGTCCCCCACAGAAACACTACCCTTTTGACCCTCCTGCCGATAATCCGGGTAAGAATGGGCCGACGCAAGAAGATCGTTCAAGAGTGCGAGGGGTTGATGAACCGACCGGAGAACATCCGGAATATCGCAATCGCCGCACACGTCGACCACGGGAAGACCACCCTGACCGACAACCTGCTGGCCGGCGCGGGGATGATATCCGACGACACCGCCGGCGAACAGCTCGCGATGGACACCGAGGAGGACGAACAGGAACGGGGCATCACGATCGACGCCGCGAACGTCTCGATGACCCACGAGTACGAGGAGACCAACCACCTGATCAACCTCATCGACACGCCGGGTCACGTCGACTTCGGCGGTGACGTCACCCGGGCGATGCGCGCCGTCGACGGCGCGCTGGTCGTTGTCGACGCCGTCGAAGGCGCGATGCCCCAGACCGAGACCGTTCTGCGGCAGGCACTGCGGGAGGGGGTCAAGCCCGCCCTCTTTATCAACAAGGTCGACCGGCTTATCTCGGAACTCCAGGAGGGACCCTCCGAGATGCAGGAGCGGCTGACCGGTGTTATCCGGGACGTCAACGAACTCATCCGGGGGATGACCGAGGAGATGGACGACATCACCGAGGACTGGACGGTCTCCGTCGAGGACGGCACCGTCGGCTTCGGCTCGGCGCTGTACAAGTGGGGCGTCTCGATGCCGTCGATGCAGCGGACCGGGATGGACTTCGGCGAGATCATCGACCTCGAGCAGGCCGACAAGCGGCAGGAGCTCCACGAGCGCACGCC
>CAZQZE010000088.1:0-9023 GCA_964597715.1 uncultured Halobacteriales archaeon | reverse complement strand
TGACCGCCCGGTACCGGCCCCGCGAGTAGCGGATTTGCGGGCGGACACACGGCGGGTGTGACCGCCCAAAGGGGGGACGTATTTACTCCAGGGCGCGCTACATGGCGTATGAACCTCACCGAGCGCGTGCGCGAGAGCCGCGCCACGGCGCTTGACCGACTCGGCTCGGAGAAGAGTCTGCTCGCGCTGACCGAGGCCCGCCTCGAGACCGAGGCGGTGCTCTCGGCCGCCGGCGCCGCACTGGCGAGTGCGCGGGCGACGCTGTCGGACTGGGCGGCGGATGCGGAGGGCCAGGTCGCCGACGCGCTCGCGGCGGCAGCCGAGTCGCTGGCCGACGCCACCGACCGTGTCGCCGACTCCCTCGACACCGCCCTGCCCGGTGACAGCCCCTTTGTCTCGCTTGCCGCCGACACCGACCCCGGCCGGGCCGGCGCGGGGCTGGTCGGTCTCGGGCTCGTACTCGACCGGGTGTTTCTCCAGTGTGTGAGCTTCTTTGTCAACGAGGCTGACACCACCCGGGCGGACCTGTTCCGAGACCTGCGCGGGGTCGCCGACGACCTGCTCGACACCGCCGCCGCCCTCGCCCTCGACGGGGAGGCGGCCGAGGCGGCCGCCGAGGCCGCAGGAACGGTCATCGAGGCCGCCTACAACGCCTACGTCGACCGGCTGGACGCCATGGGGTTCGACCCGAAACCGATCTGCTGAGCACCCCGGCCGCCGGACGCCCGCCATTTTTTGCCCCTGGACCACCTACCATCGGTATGCGCGTTGTCTCCCTGCTCCCTTCGGCGACCGAACTCGTGTACGCCCTGGGGGTCGAACCTGTCGGCGTCTCCCACGAGTGTGACCACCCGCCCGCGGCCAACGGGCAGCCGGCGGTCAACCGCTCACGGGTCGACCCGACGGCCACGAGCGCCGAGATCGACGACCAGGTCCAGGACGCCGAGGAATCCGGCGGGGTCTACGAGGTCGACCGTGAGACACTTGCGGAGGTGGACCCCGACCTGGTCATCTCCCAGGGGATCTGTGACGTCTGTGCCGTCGACGAGGTCCGGGTCCGGGAGGCCGTCGACGACCTCGGCCTCGACTGCGAGGTGCTGACGACCGACCCCCACAGCCTCGGGGACGTGTTTGCCGACATCGAGCGGGTCGGCGCCGCCATGGACCGCGAGGACCGGGCCGCGGAACTCGTCGCCGACCTGCAGGCCCGGGTCGACGACGTACAGGAGCGGACCGCGGGGCTGGACCGGCCCCGGACCGCGGTGCTCGACTGGGTCGACCCGGTCATGGTCGCGGGCCACTGGGTGCCGGGGATGGTCGAGTCCGCGGGCGGCGCGTACGGGATGGCCGACCCCGGGGCGCGCTCGCGGCCCCGCGAGTGGGCCGACCTCCGCGCGTACGACCCGGAGGTGCTCGTCACCGCCCCCTGTGGGTTCGAGGTCGACCAGACCGTCCGGGACCTGCCGGCGCTCACCGAGCGGGAGGGGTGGGCCGACCTGACCGCCGTGCAGGAGGACCGCGTCTACGTCATCGACGGCCACCACTACGTGAACCGGCCGGGGCCGCGGCTGGTCGACACCCTCGAGTTCCTCGGGTGGTGTCTCCACCCCGGCGCCTTCGACCGGCCGCCCGCCGACGCGGTCCGACCGCTGGAACCCGTCCTCCAGCAGTGACCCGGGCCGGGGGTCAACCCCTCACCCCACGTAGCGACCGGCACTCGTAAGCCCCGAGCGCCCGATGTCGGGGTATGGAGTTCGACACGTATCTGGTCACACAGGCCTCCCTCTCCGGGGAGCACTCGACCCCCGAGGTGGTTGCGGCGGCGGTTGAGGCCGGTGTGGACATCGTCCAGGTCCGCGAGAAGGATACCACCGCCCGCGAGCGGCTACAGGTCGCCCGCGAGGTGCGCGAACAGACCCGTGCGGCCGGCGTCCCGATGGTGGTCAACGACCGCGTCGATATCGCCGTCGCGGCCGGCGCCGACGGCGTCCACCTCGGCGACGACGACCTGCCTGTCGGGGCGGCCCGCGAGCAACTCGGCGCGGACGCTCTCATCGGCCGGTCGGTCTCGACACCCGAGGCTGCCCGCGAGGCCGAGGCTGCCGGCGCGGACTACCTCGGGGTCGGCGCCGTCTACGCCACCGGCTCGAAGGCCGACATCGACGACGAGGAGTACGATATCGGCCTGGACCCCGTCCGCGACATCGACGAGGCCGTCGATATCCCCTTTGTCGGGATCGGCGGCGTCACGGCCGAGAACGCCGCCGAGGTGGTTGCGGCCGGGGCCGACGGCGTGGCGGTGATCACCGCAATCACCGCCGCCGAGGACCCCACACGAGCCACCCGGAAGCTCGGTGCGGCGGTCGCCGAGGGTCGACAGCGCCGCGAGAGCGCGGACCTCGGGGGGACAGCATGACCGCGCCCGACCCCACAGCCCTCTCGCTTTCCGCCCTCGACTCAGTCGCCGAGACCGCCCCGCTCGTCAACGCTGTCACGAACAACGTGACCGTCAACGATGTCGCGCAGGTCATCCTCCACTGGGGCGGGCTCCCGGTGATGTCCGACGACGAGCGGGAGGTCGGGACGATGGTCGCCGGGGCCGACGCCTGCCTGCTGAACATGGGGACGGTCAGCCAGGCCGGCGAGGCGACGATGCTCGAGGCCGGCGAGTCCGCAAACGACAGCGACGTCCCGGTCGTGGTCGACCCTGTCGGCGTGGGCTCGACACCCACCCGTGACCGCGTTGCCGAGCGGCTGGCCAGCGAACTCGACGTCACAGTAATAAAGGGCAACTACGGCGAGATTACAGCGCTGACCGGCGAGGACGCCGAGGTCCGGGGTGTCGAGTCTGTCGGCGAATACAGCGATATCGCCGCCACCGCGGTCGCCTGTGCGCAGGCGTATGACACCGTCGTCGTCGCCTCGGGCGAGACCGATGTCGTCGCCACCGGGGAGGCCGCCTACGAGGTGACCGCCGGCCACCCGATGATGGGTGAGGTCGTCGGCACGGGCTGTATGCTCGGCGGCACTGTCGCGACACTCGCGGGCGCACTCGGGGCCGCCGAGGCTGCCCTGCTCGGGGCCACGGCCTTCGGGCTCGCCGGCGAGGCCGCGGCCGCCGAGCAGTTCGGCGCCTACCACGGCCCGGCGAGCTATCACGTCGCGTTCAAGGACGCAGTCGCGAACGCCCGTGACGCCGACACCGACCCGGTCGCCGAGCGCGTCGACCGGGTCTGAGCGACACGCCCGGCGAGGCCCCGCTTCAGTCCGACAGCGAGCACCGGCCGGAGTAGTTGCCCGACAGCGAGTCGATAGGGTCTGCCCCACAGACCGGACAGTCGGGGGCGGCCGTGACCGGGACGACGTCGGTCGTGAGGTGTTTGGCGTCGTAGACCAGCAGCCGCCCCTCGAGTGTGTCCCCGACGCCCATCAGCAGTTTCAGCGCCTCGGTCGCCTGGACCGAGCCGACGGTGCCGGTGACGGCCCCGAACACGCCGGCCTCGGCGCAGTCCGGCACCGTCCCCTCCGGCGGCGCCTCGGGAAACAGACACCGGTAGCAGGGTTCGCCGCCCGAGAAGGTCGTCGTCTGCCCCTCGAAGCGGTAGACCGCGCCGTGGGTCAGCGGCGTGTCCTCGAGGACGCAGGCGTCGTTGAGCACGAACCGGGTCGGGAAGTTGTCGGAGGCGTCGACCACGACGTCGTAGTCGGCGACGAGGCCGGCGGCGTTGCCGTCGTCGACGTCTTCGTAGGTTTCGACGACGACGTTGGGGTTCTGGTCGGCGACGTACTCGGCGGCACTGTCGGTTTTGGCCCGGCCGACGTCGTCCGCGCCGTGGACGATCTGGCGCTGGAGGTTGCTGCGCTCGACGACGTCGCCGTCGGCGATCCCCAGCCGGCCGACGCCCGCGGCGGCGAGATACTGGATGGCTGGCGAGCCCAGCCCGCCCGCGCCCACGACGAGCACGGAGCCGCCGGCGATGGCGCCCTGCCCCTCCGGCCCAACCTCGTCGAGGATGATCTGCCGGGAGTACCTGTCGAGTTGCTCGGCGTCGAGGTTCATACCCTCCGGTTGACGGGCCGGGAGCAAAAGTCGTCCGCCGCTGCGCGCCCGGCGGGCCCGCACGCGGTGTCTGAGGACGACGGCGACCGGGGCAGACCGGTGTGAGGTTTTTGTCACGACCGGCCGCGACCCCGGCGGTCAGCAGTCGTACAGCGCGCGGTACTTGTCGTCGACGTAGTCGAGGAAGTGGTCGGCGGTGAAGGGTTCGCCGGTGGCCTCCTCGACCAGTTCCGGGGTTGTGTACCGGGCACCGTGAGCGTGAACGTGCTCGCGGAGCCACTCCCTGATGGGGTCGAACTCCCCGGCCCGGACGCGGCCGTCGACGTCGACGTCCTCGCGGGCGGCGGCGTCGATCTGGGCGGCCAGCACCGACCCCAGCGTGTAGGTGGGGAAGTAGCCAAAGGAGCCGTGGGTCCAGTGGATGTCCTGCAGACAGCCCTCGGCGTCGTTGTCCGGCCGGAAGCCGAGATACTCCTCCATCCGGTCGTTCCAGACCGCCGGCACCTCGCTCACCTCCAGGTCGCCGCGGATGAGGTCGCGCTCGATCTCGAAGCGGAGGATGATGTGCATGTGGTAGGTCAGCTCGTCGGCCTCCACCCGGATCGGGTTGTCGTCGGAGACCTCGTTTGCGACCTCGTAACACTCCCGTGGGGTGACCGACACCCCGAGGTGGTCCTCGACGGTCGGGGCGAACAGCTCCCAGAACGCCGCCGACCGGCCGACGTGGTTCTCCCAGAACCGGGACTGTGACTCGTGGACGGTCAGGTCACGGTCGTCGCCGAGTGGCGTGCCGTAGGCCTCCTGTGGGAGCCCCTGCATGTAGGTCGCGTGGCCGAACTCGTGGACCGTCGGCCCGACGGATTCGAGCGGGTTCTCGGGGTCAAAGCGGGTGGTGATCCGGGCGTCGAACTGTGTGCCCATGGTGAAGGGGTGGGTGGAGGTGTCGAGCCGACCACGCTCGAAGTCGTAGCCCAGCAGGTCCAGCGCGTCCCGGACCATCGCCTCCTGTGTGTCGGTGTCGTAGCTCCCCTCGAAGGGGTCGGCGAGTTCGACGTCGCTCTCGGCGATATCGTCGACCAGCGGGGGGAGTTCGTCGGCCAGTCGCTCCAGCACCCGCTCGGCGGTGTCGACCCCCAGGTAGGGCTCGTACTCCTCGAAGAGCACCTCGTAGGGGTCGCGGTCGGGGTCGATGGCCTCGGCGTACTCCCGGCGTAGCTGGACCAGTTCCTCCAGTTCGGCCTCGAACTGTGCAAAGTCGGACTCCTCACGGGCCTGTTCCCAGACCGGCAGCGCCTCGGCGGTTTTCTGTGAGATCCGCTCGACCAGCGCCTCCGGCACCCGCTTTGCGCGCTCGTGGCGCCGCCGCACCTCGCGGACGACCGCCTCCTGTTCCGCGTCCAGGTCCCGGCCCTCGAGGTCGTCCAGGTAGCCCGCGAGTTCGTCGTCGGTCAGCATCTCGTGTGTGACCGCCGACAGCGCGGACTGCTGTTTCGAGCGGGCGGGTGTCCCCCCTTCCGGCATCATCACCTGCTGGTCCCAGCCTAGCAGGCCGGCGGCGTCCCCGACGTAGGTCATCCGCTCGACGTGCTCGCTAAAGTCGTCGTACGTGCTCATCGACACGATATTGTGGCCCAAAAATAATCAATCCGGTGGCTCCGGGACCGGACACCCGGGCTCGCGTCGCGAGCGGCCGGCTCAGCCCTCGACGGGGATCTCCGTGCCGCGGGCCGCCGCGTCGACCGCTGCCGGCAGGCGAACCTCAAGAATCCCGTTGTTGTACGCGGCGTTGATCCCCTCGTCGTCGACCCGTCGCGGGAAGCGGAACCGCCGGTGGTAGGTGCGACGGCGACTGTGGCGCTCGTCCTCGCGCTCGGCGGCGATATTGAGCACGCCGTCGTCCCACGTCACCGTGACGTCCTCGGGGTCAAAGCCCGGTAGCTCGACGCTGAGGACGAACTCGTTGTCCTCCTCGTACAGTTCGTAGTCGGTGCCGCTGGCCTCGAAAAACTGGTTCGGGAAGTCGAGACCCTGCAGCCAGGAGTCGGTCGGTGTCGTCGGCAGTGCCATAACCGATTACCTCCGTTGCAGGTAGTGATTGTTCGCGGTTCTATATAAACCTATCGGACCGTGGTACCGTCTCACACTGACAGCACGGTCGCCGGCGCCAGGACCCGGAGCCGGTCAGGGGAACCGGCGGCTCAGAACCGCTCGGCGACGCCGCGGTAGACCCGCTCACAGCGCTCGACGGCCGCGAGCGAGACGCTCTCGTCGGCGGTGTGTGCCTCGCCCGGCTCGGCCGCACCACAGACCACGCAGGTCGTTCCTGCCCCGGCCAGCCAGCCCGCGTCGGTGGCGTGTGGCTTGACCACCTGCTCGGGGTCGCCGCGCTGGACGGGCCGGGCCGCCCGCCGGACGAGGGTGGCAAAGTCCGGGTCGTCACACGCCATCGGCGGGAGGTCCTGGTCGACGGTCCAGGTGACACCCTCGACGTCCTCGACCCGCTCCAGCGGCGCGCGCTCACCGGGAACGGTCCGCTCGTCGACGGTCACCGCACACCGCTCGGGGATGACGTTCCAGGCGCTGCCACCCTGGACCTCGGTGACGGCGAGTGACCCCTGGAGCTCGTTGCCCAGGACCTCGGCCGTCGGCGCCTCCATCCGGCGAACGGTGTCGACGGCGTCGCTGGCCCGGTAAACAGCGTTCTCCCCGGCCCCGGGCTCGCTCGCGTGGGCGGCCCGGCCGGCCGCGTGAACCGTCGACCCCCGGCGACCCTTGTGGGCGACGGCGACGTCCGTAACCCCGGGCGCGGAGTAGCCCGTCGACCCCTCGCCGACGACGGCGTAGTCCGGCACGAACCCGTTGTCGATGGCCGCCTGCGCGCCGACCCCGCCCTGCTCCTCCCCGACGAACGAGGCAAAGACGAGTCCGCAGTCCGGGGTTGCGTCCCGGAACGCCACCATTGCGGCCGCCAGCGCCCCCTTCATGTCCGCGCTCCCGCGGCCGTACAGCCGCTCGGACCGCTCCTCGATGACGTAGCTCCCGCTTACCCCCTCGCCCGCCGTCTGTGACCCGTCGGGCGGCACCACATCGTGGTGGCCGACCAGCGCCAGCGAGTCGCCGCCGTCTCCGGGCTCCCGGCGGGCCAGAACGTTACCGATACCGTCCCGCTCGACGGCGGCACCGGTCCGCTCGCGGAGCCACCGCTCGATGTAGTCGCCGGCCTCTCGCTCGTCCTCGTGACTGGGGATGGCCACGAGCTGCCGGGCGAGGTCGCGTTCGTCCATGCACGGGGGTGGGCCGGGAGGGTGTTGATACTGCCGGACAGAAGTACGTGAAGACCGGTGTCGTGCAGTGGCCCGAAATCCTGCAGTTTCGGCCCTCTCCGTCGGACGTGGGGTGCGAAATGTTCTGTCCGACAGTATGAGTGTGCCGTCGTCCCCCCGGCCGTAGCAGGCTGTTACCGCCCGCCCCGTTCAGCCGACCGATAACTATTACTCGGACCCACATCGCCACTGGTATGGCTTCCGTTCACACGGTGTCAACCCCGACGGCAGGCGTCTCCCCCGGTCTGCTGTGGGGGCTGGCGGTCGCCGGCTTTGTTGTCGGCGACGTGGCGACGACACTCGCCGGGCTCTCGACAGCGGGGGTCGTCGAGACCGGCCCGGTCGTCGGCCCCCTCCTGTGTCGGTACGGCGTGGCGGTCATCCCGCTGATGAAGGCCGTGACGGTCGCCGCCGGCTACGCCGCCTGGCGGCGTCTCCCGTCCCCACACGCGACCGGCATCCCGCTGGGGCTGGCCCTTCTCGGCGCCGTCGTGACCGGCTGGAACCTCTCTGTCCTGCTGGGGCTGTAACCCTCGGACCGGCCCCCCGACCGCATCACGGCCCTTATCAACGAACGCGGCCAATACAGCCTATGGAGATCGTTCCGGACACGAGCGTCGTTATTGACGGTCGGGTGTCCGAGCGGGTACGCGCCGACGCCGACCCCGACTCGGGGGCCGCCGGCACGGGCTTTGCCGGCGCGACCGTCGTCGTCCCCGAGGCAGTTGTCGGCGAACTCGAGGCACAGGCAAACGACGGCCGCGAGACCGGCTGGGAGGGGCTGTCGGAGCTCCAGCGGCTGGTCGAACTGGACGCCGACGGCACCATCGACGTCGAGTACGTCGGCCGCCGCCCCGGGGCCATCGAGAAGCGCGAGGCCGACGAGGGGGAGGTGGACGCCCTCATCCGGGAGGTGGCCGAGGACCGCGAGGCGAGGCTCGTCACCAGTGACGACGTCCAGGCCGAGGTTGCCCGCGCAAAGGGTCTGACCGTCGAGCTTCTCGACCCACGCTCCAGGAAGCGGGCCGTCGAGGGGCTCGCGATCGAGCGGTTTTTCGACGAGGGGACGATGAGTGCCCACCTCAAGACCGGTGTTGTCCCGATGGCAAAGCGCGGCGCTATCGGCGACATGCACTACGAGGCGGTCGGCGACGACCCGCTGACCGACGACCAACTCCGTGACCTCGCCGCGGATGTCGAGGAGGCGACCCGGGACAGCCCGGATGGCTTTGTCGAACTCGACCAACCGGGGATGACGATCGTCCAGTTCCGCCAGTTCCGGGTGGCGATCGCCCGCCCACCCTTCGCGGACGGCCGTGAGATAACGGCGGTGCGGCCGGTCGTCAAGACCGAACTCGACGACTACGAGTACGCCGACGAACTCCGGGACCGGCTGGTCGAGCGCCAGCGCGGCGTCCTCATCTCCGGGGCACCCGGGGCCGGCAAGTCCACCTTTGCTCAGGCTGTCGCCGAGTATCTCGCCGACGCCGACTACGCGGTCAAGACGATGGAGAAACCCCGGGACCTCCAGGTCGGCGACAATATCACCCAGTACACCGAACTCGGCGGCAGCATGGCGAACACGGCCGACTCGCTGCTGATGGTCCGGCCGGACTACACCATCTACGACGAGGTCCGCA
>CAZQZE010000087.1:0-9034 GCA_964597715.1 uncultured Halobacteriales archaeon | reverse complement strand
TCCGTCAGCGGCCGGCCGACGCCTACGGCTCCCGTGGCAGCTTCACGTTCACCACCTTCGACGGCACCGAGGTGACGGTCACCGCCGACGGCGTCACTCCCGAGAGCGCCTTCGACCCGCCGCTGTTCCGGTCATGAACCGACAGACAACGCCGAGACGCGTCCATATCGGCACAGCTGAAATTCACTCGACGACCAACCACAAGTAACCTACAAGTAAGATGGACCGAGACAACACACGCGAAGCGGGCATCGACGACGACCTACAGGCGGGGACCGCGGGCAACGGGGGCACCCAGTCGGACGGCAACGGCGGCGTCAGGCTGCTCCGCCGACAGTTCCTGCAGGCACTCGGCGCCGCTGGACTCACCGCGGCCACCGGGGCGACTGGGACCGCACAGCAGGGCGGTGGTCCACCCGGCAACGGCCGCGATGGCCCCGACGGGGCCGGGTCGGAGCCGACTGTCCAGAGGCGCGTCACAGGTGAGTTTCGGACCCGGCAGGCGTACTCGCGGGCGCAACTCGTCGCCGACTCCGATACGTCCGCACACGTCTCGAACGGACGGCTCGCCGAGGATGTAGTCGTCGCCAAGTTCGGCAAGTCGTTGCCACACGACGAGACGACCGGCCTGCCGGCGACGGGGGCGTACGAGGAACTGGTCGCCGCGACCGAGACCGGCGGCGAGGCGGTCGCCTATGCGGCGATTAGGCAGGCGTACGAGGACGCCGTACCGCCGACGAACGTCGACCTGACCGACGCGGCCGGGGGAACGCTCGACTCCAAGCCGCTGGTCCAGCCGGAGACGGCCTGGACCTACGGGACCGAGGGGGGCTCGACCGCACAGCTGCGGATTGCCGCCCCGCCGGCCTTCGACGCCCCGGAGACGGGTGTCGAGATGGTCGAACTGTACTGGCGCGCGCTCACCCGGGACGTACACTTCCGGGACTACGGCGACAGCGGTCTCGTCGCGGCCGCCGCGGCGGAGCTGGACTCGCTGGACGCGTACAACGGCCCCGGCGCCGACGGGACGGTCACGTCCGACACGGTATTTCGGGGTGTGACACCCGGCGCGACGACCGGGCCGTACGTCTCGCAGTTCCTCTGGAAGGACCGCAACCTCGGCGGCGGGGCGAAAGACCAGAAGATCGAGCCACAGGTTGTCGGTGACACGACCCCCAGCATCGACCCCGGGGGGACGACGGTCGGCCCGCCGACGGACTACATGACGACCGTCGAGGACTGGCTGAAGGTCCAGCGGGGTATCGTACCGGCGGTCGACGGCAGTCTGCCGGGCAACGAGTACGCCGACGACCGGCGACACATCGTCACCGGCCGGGACATGTGCGAGCGGGTCCACGACGACCCGCCGTTCCGGCAACTCCAGAAGGCGGCACAGGTATTGACCTTCAGCATGAACGCCCCGCTGGACGAGGCGGTCCCGTACACGCTGAAGCCGTTCGACACGTCCAGCCCGAGCCGGCGAACGGTTGCGAACTTCGCGGCACAGACGACACTGCCGTTCAACGACTTCGGCCCGCTGTACGTCGAAAAGAAGGTACTGGAAGCGACCGAGCACGGCCAGAAGGCCGCCTGGCACAAGAAGTGGAACGTTCATCGCCGACTCCGGCCCGAGGAGTACGGCGGGCGGGTGCAGGCAGTGCAGGGTGATGGCCTGTCGACTCCCGGGAGTGCCGACCTCGCTGCCCGTATCCCGAACAACCTGCTCGACTCCAGGGCACTCAGCCTGACCGAGCAGAACTACGGCAGCTCCCTCCTGCCTCAGGCGTACGCCGAGGGCTCGCCGACCCATCCCTCCTATCCGGCGGGGCACTCCGTCGTTGCGGGCGCTGGCGTCACCGTGCTGAAGGCGCTGTTCGACGGCGGCTACGAGTTCCCCACCGAGGAGAAGGTCGTCCCGACCCGCGACGGCAGCGAACTGCGGACGGCCGCGGAGACGGGCGCGATGGGCGTCGACGAGACGCTGACGGTCCGGGGCGAGCTCAACAAACTGGCCTCGAACATGGCACTCGGCCGTAACCGCGCTGGGATCCACTACCGCACGGACGGCATCGAGGGGCTTCGACTCGGCGAGGCCGCCGCACTCCGGTTTCTCGAGGACCAACTCAGCCTCCCGAACCGCGTCGACGGGACGCTCACGCTCACTGTGGAGACCTTCGACGGGGAGTCCGTGACAGTCGAGCCTACGGTGTAGCGGGCCAGAGCCCGGCTACGGGTCTTCGGGACTCCTGATTCTGTCGCCGACGGTCACGCCGGTCCGGTTTGCCCACCCGCGGTTCACCTCCAGGACGTACCTCGCTCGCGCCTCGTAGGGGGCGTCGGTCCCCCCGACATCGGCGTGAGACACCCGAGTGACGGTGCCGTTCGCGCCGACAAAGACGATGTCGAGCGGGAACGACATCCCCCGCATCACGTAGGACTGTCGGCTCTCCTGTGGGTGGACGAACAGCATCCCCTCGTCGGGGGCCAGCGAGTCGGTGGCGCTGAGGCCGGTGTAGCGCCTGTCGCTCGTGTCGGCGACCCGGACATCGACGGTCGCGAGTTCGGTCCCGTTCGGGTCGGAGGCGACGACGGTGAGTCGCTCGTAGCCGTCGTTGGCCGGCGCTTCCGTCGCTGTCGCTGTTGCTCCTGTGGTTTCGGTGCCCTGGTCTGTCGACTCCGCGGCAGGTGTCACAGCCGCCGCCGGGCTGGGCCCGGTTTCCGGCGGTTCACGACCGTCGGGGCTGTCGGCACACCCGGCGACGGCACTCACACCGGCCGCCCCGAGCCCCGCGAGCACCTCCCGACGGCTCCGGTCACCGGCCCACTCGGGCATGGCGGCCGTAACCGGGGGAGCTACTTATACTGCCGTCCCGTCGTGACGGCACTCGCCGCCCCAGGATGGCGAGAGTCGTCACAGACGTACAGCCGGCAGTATCAGTCCCGCCGTCGCGAGCGTGACGGGCTGGCTCACCCTCGCCGGTGTGCCTACCGGGCCCGGAGCCCCGGCGGTACCTCGACGGTGTCACCAACGTCGAGGCCGGTGCGGTTGGCCCAGCCGCGCTCGACCTCGAGGACGTACTTTGCCCGGCCCTCGAACCGGCCCGGGGCGTCGACGGCGGCGTGGTGGACGGTGGTCACCGTCCCGTTGGCGCCGATAAAGACAATATCGAGCGGGAAGGACATGTCCTCCCGCGGGCCGGCCATCACGAATGGGTGGACCGCCTCGGTCTCGTGGACGAACAGCATCCCCTCGTCGGGGGCCAGCGAGTCGGTCTCGCTGAGGCCGACCCGCCGTTTCGTCTGCGTGTCCGCGACCCGGACCTCGACGGTCGCGAGTGCCGTCCCATTGGCATCGGTGGCGGTGACGGTCGTCCGCTCGTAGGACCCGGGGTCGCCGACGAGCAGGCCGGGAGCGAGCGTCAGCAGCAGGACGACACCCGCGGCGAGCAGGAGCGCTCCACTCACCGCCTGCCGGGTGTTCATACCGGCGGGTCGGACAGTCGGCCCCTAAGCCTTCCGAACATGGTAAGGATTATTCACTCGGGCGGACTCAGTTCGGGTATGGGTTCGTGGTCTAGCTGGTTATGACGCGGCCTTTACAAGGCCGAGGCCGGCGGTTCGAGACCGCCCGAACCCACTGCAGTGTGCTGCGAACAGACGTGAGCAGCAACCGCACCGTGAGCGGCGCGTTTCGAACCCTTGGAGTCGCAGCGGCCGAGCGAAGCGAGGCCGACCGTCTCCATCCGGTTCGAGGCCGCCCGAACCCACTCCGATTCTCTCGGCGTCCGCGGTACCCGGCGCCGACAGTCCGTACCAGTTAGAACTCTGTCGCTACGCTGAGTAGTAATTGGAAGCCAACCAATAGCTGCTGATGTGTATTTTTCTATATCAACGTTTATAATGGCTCAATATCTGGATAACACGTACATGGGCTGTCCGTACCACGGCAGTGGGGGCCGAGATGACTCAACGAGCGACCGCGCCGAGGCGAGCAGCACCGAGGAGGAAACCGAGCCGGGCGGCCGAGGGATCGAACGGCGGTCGTTCATGAAGTCCGCACTCGCCATCGGTGGGGCGAGCGCGCTCTCATCGGCGCTCGGGGTCGCCGGGATTCCGTCGGTTGCGGCGGCCAAAGACGGCCACGACCCCATCGGCGTCGCCGCCCGGGACAACCGTCAGCACGCCTGGGACGGCTACGAAAAGTACTTTCCGGAGCGTGAGCAGACGCTCCCGCCGGAGTATCACCTCGTGCTCCACGTCGACTATACCGGCGACGGCGAACCGACCGCGGAGGACCGTGCGGGAGCCGCCGAGGCCTTCCGGGAACTCGAGCGCAACTTCGAGTGGAGCCACGAGGGCGTGCTGTTCACCGTCGGATACTCGCCGGCGTACTTCGACCGGTTCGACGAGCCGTTGCCGGCAGGAATCGGCCCTGCGACCGAGGTCGACTTCGGCAAGCCGTCGCTGCTCCGGCCGAGCACGCTCATCGGACTCCCGGGTGTGACGCTCGACCGAGAAAAGCCCGTCACCGCGGACGAGTACGACGCGGCCATCCACCTCGCGAGCGACGACATCGGGAAACTCCTCCTGGCTGAGGCGATGTTGTGGGACGAGTACGACCCCGACTACGTCTGGGAGGGCGAGGCGCCTGACGCTCCGGAGCCGTTCGACGTCACCCTCGACGGGGTCTTCACGAAGCCGACAGAATACCCCGAGCGCCGCGTCGGCTTCGCCGGCCACGACAACGTCGAGGAGCGACTCGACGAGGACACCGACTTCGACGCCGACCGGGTGCCCAGCGAGGACGAGTTCGCCGAGGAGGTCGGCGACCACCCGCCGGCGGAACTCTCGATGGGGTTCAACGACCAGTACAAAAACAGCCTGCCGCGGGAGACGAACGTCACACTGCTCGAGGACCAGCGGCTCGTGGTACCGAAGTCCCCCGGCGTGTTCGCGCAGGGGACAATCCAGCACGTCTCGAAGCTGAACATCGACCTCGCGGAGTTCTACGACGAGAACGACCGGGAGGAGCGACGCGAGCGGATGTTCTCCCCGGACCACGACGACGACAACACCGGCGCAGTCGGCGAGAACCTGGGGAACTCCAACGCGCCCGGCGACACGCCGATGCGTGACGTCACACAGGCACCCGACGACCCCGAGGCGGGGGACAAGGCCCGCGAGGCCCAACCGGACTGGGACGAGGAGGAGGTCGTCGGACACGCCCAGAAGGTCGCCCGCGCCAGATTCGACATGGAGAGCCGTATCACCGAGGAGGGTCAGGAACGGCTCTCCGGCGGGGACCGCGAGGAACTCCTTCCCGCGGAGGAGCGCGATGACGCCCTCCCCGGACACGACGGGACGCAGAAAACCGAGGGTGTGATGCTCCGGCGTGACTTCGCCGGGACCGCACCCACCGCCCCTGACGAGGGTCGCAGCCCCAGCAACCACTTCATCGCGCTGATGCGGTTCAACCCGTATATGGCGTACATGCGGCAGGCGATGAACGGCGTCCCGTTTGATTCGAGTGCCTTCGGGCTCGTCGGTGACGGACAGATCGACCACGACAACACGGGAGCGGTGTTCGACGACGACGGGAATCTGGTCGACGTCGACGACGCCAGCGGCATCGCAAGCTACCTCGAGACGCAGCGCCGTGGCAACTACCTCGTGCCGCCGCTGACCCAGCGCGCGCTCCCACACCCACAGGGCGAGGAGGTCGACATTACGGTCACGCGGGCTGGCCAGAATTACAAGGTGACCGTCGACGGAGTGACGGCCGGTGACCTCGAGGACGGCTCCGTCCAGTTTGGCTGGTTCTACGATGTGAACCGCGCGCACGGCGCCGAACCGCGGCAGGTCACCCAGCGCGGGAACCGGACGACCCTCGTGTTCCCTGCCGAGGAGACCGGTATCGACACAGCCCCCGGTGGCCCGGACGGCGACGTCCGCGTTCGGCTGTTCGCGAAGAGGGGAACCGGCCGACCGGTCCGCGGGACGGCTACCGTCGAGAGAGCCACTGACACCGAGGACCGGGACGCCGACGAAGGGAACGGTAACAGGGGCAACAAGGGCAAGCAAAAGGCCTCTAACAGGTAACGGAGACCAGGCCACCGTGTGTGCCTGTGCCCGATGCCACCCTGAGCCTGTCCCGCTCGGGTCGGCTCACCGCGAGAACCCGGCTACAGGGGATAGCTACCCTCCACCGGACCGAGCACAGCAGGGCGGGCACGGCAGAGTGATACGACACATTACCGGCGACAGCGTCCGGCGGCTGTGCTGACTACACGACCCACGCTCACGTGTCGGGTTGTGGCTCCGTCTCCTGGTACTCAAGACTGACGAGCAGTTGCTGTGCACTCCGGATATGGTAGTTCTTCACCTCCGGGTCCTTTGCCTCGAGCGCCCAATCGAGATGGTCCTGTACGCCCTGACCTGGTGAGGGCCTGCCGGCCGTGGAGGCGTCACGCAGGTCCTGCGGTGACCTCTGTGTCATCAACTGATCAAGTTACGCCGAGATAACAAATCTTTGGCATGGCATGCCATGACCGCGCCTCACACGTCCACGATTTACCACCGACTCGGCAGCGGGCGTGTGTCGTGTGTGCCCCAACCGGACGAGGGTCGTGTGGCCCGTCCTCAGCCTTCTGGAACAGGACGCACACAACACTGAAGTCGTGGGCTTTCTCCTCGACCCACTGTAATTGGTCGCTCCGACCGGAAATACCGTTAGTTCTAACACCTGTGACCGCGTAACTTAGCTTGCCTGGCGCGGAGGCATCCGGCATATCCGGCCACGAGAGAGCGACAATCCCCGCGTTATTCCCCACCCCTCACGCGACTGTCGCTCCTCCCGTGTCTTTTGATTGCCCCCACCGAGAGGGCAGCTATACGGTTCAGTCCGGCCGACAAGGGTTTTCTGGCCGATTGACCCGTCTGCAAAGCGCTATCCGCGCCCGCCCGAGCGTGTGGTCGACAGTCTGATTGTGTGAGCGCGCCCACAGCCGTGTATGACCGAACAGTGTGCCGGGGCCGCCCTCGACGACGCGTTCGGCATCGTCGCCAGCGAGACCCGGATCGCCATTCTCCGGGCTCTGTGGGACGACCACACCGCCAACCCGGAGGAACTCGACGGGCCGCGGCCGGAGCCGGTGGCGTTTTCGACGCTCAGGGAACGTGTCGGCCTCGCGGACTCGGGCCGGTTCAACTACCACCTCGACCAACTCGTCCCGGAGTTCGTCCAGCAGCGCGAGGGTGGTTACGTGCTGACACACGCGGGCGCCACCGTTGTCGGAGCCACCGTCTCTGGCGTCTACACCGACACCGACGCCGACCTCGAGGGCGTGGAGATGGGCGCGTGTACGGCGTCGGACTGCGCCGGAACGCTCGGTGCGGACTACCAGGACGGTCACGTCACTGTCGCGTGTGACACCTGCGACATCCGGACCGTCATGCACGTGCCGCCGTCCGTCGTCGGGACACGGGACCTCGAGGCCAACCCCGACGTACTCCAGCGGTTCACGCTGACGGAGATGCAACGGCTGGCCCGTGGCTTCTGTACGCTCTGTGACGGCCCGGTCGAGGCACACGTCGCCGACGCCGACCCGGACGACCCACCCGACGGCTCGGTCACGGTTGTCCACGTGTGCCAGGCGTGTGGGTCGGTTTCACACACCTCGGCGGCGGCTCTCGTCACCGACCATCCGGCCGTCGTCTCCCTGTTGCACGACGCAGGGGTCGACTACCGGTCACTCGCTCTCTGGCAGACACCGCCCGGACTGGAGCGCGAGGAGACGGTCCGGAGTCTCGACCCGCTCCGCATCGAGGTGACGGCCACCATCGACGGCGAGACGCTCACTGCCGTACTCGACGGTGACGTCGACGTTATCGAGACACACCGGGACGCCGACCCCTCACCGGCCCAGGGGTGAGTACGGAAACCGACCGGAGACACCGGGCAGGCGCCGGACCGGAGTTGCCCCGAGGCCGCCCGACCGCTGCCCCCGACACACCGCACCCACAAGAGCCTTTGAGCCACGGGCTCCAATCAGCCCCCGATGAGGATCCAGCAGCTCGACGCCCAGACCGTCGAGCGAATCGCGGCCGGCGAGGTGGTCGAGCGGCCCGCCAGCGTCGTCAAGGAGCTCGTCGAGAACGCGCTCGACGCCGACGCCACCCGGGTGGAGGTGGCTGTCGACGCCGGCGGGACCGAGGGGGTCCGCGTTCGTGACGACGGTGTCGGGATGACCGAGCCGGAGGTCCGGCGTGCGGTCGAGGAACACACCACCAGCAAGATCGGCGACATCGACGACCTCGAGAGCGGTGTCGGGACACTTGGCTTCCGCGGGGAGGCGCTCCACGCCATCGGCGCGGTCTCGCGGATGACTGTCACGACGCGCCCGCGCGAGCCGGCGGGGGAGGAACACGGCACCGAACTCGTCGTCGAGGGCGGCGAGGTGACCGCCGTCGAGCCGGCTGGCTGTCCGACCGGCACCACCGTCGAGGTGGCGGACCTGTTCTATAATGTGCCGGCCCGCCGGAAATACCTCAAACAGGCGGCGACGGAGTTCGGCCACGTCAACAGGGTGGTGACGGGGTACGCACTCGCCAATCCGGGGGTCGCGGTCTCGCTGTCCCACGAGGGCCGGGAGACCTTCGCGACGACAGGCCAGGGTGACCGCCGGGCAGCCGTGATGGCCGTCTACGGCCGGGAGGTGGCGGCGGCAATGACCCCCGTCCGAGCCGGGGACGGGACCGGGACAGGACCCGACGCCGGTGAGACGGTCACACTCCCCGACGGACCGCTCGACGGGGTGGTGGGGCTGCTCAGCCACCCCGAGACGACGCGGGCCAGCCGAGACTATCTCTCGACGTTTGTCAACGGCCGGTACGTCACGGCTGCTGCGGTCCGGAGTGCCGTCGTCGAGGGGTACGGCACCCAACTCGCCGGTGACCGCTACCCGTTTGCGGCGCTCTCGCTGTCGGTCGACCCCGGGACCGTAGATGTCAATGTCCACCCCCGAAAACTGGAGGT
>CAZQZE010000086.1:0-9089 GCA_964597715.1 uncultured Halobacteriales archaeon | reverse complement strand
GTGCTCCTAACGCTTTCCCAGCCCTGCACGGGAGGTAACGGGGAGGGTCGTTGGGTCCGCCGCTTGCTTCGCATCACCCCCGGAAGTCGAACCGCGGCGGGTCGATGTTCGGCGTCCGGTGGTCGACGGGCTGGCCGTCCTCGTACCGGACGAAGCTGAGATAGAAGGTCCGCCCGCAGCCGTCCTTCTCGGGGTCGGGGTCGTTCGCGCCGCCGCCGTCGACCGGCCCCGCCGGCTCCGGCACCCCGGCGTCCGCCCCGTCTCCGCTGCCCAGACCCAGACAGACGAATTCGACGCCGTCGGCGGCCTCGACCGCCTCGACACCCTCGGTCGGGGCGGCGTACTCCCACCCGTCGAGGGGCTCGCGGCTGACGCACTTGTCATCGAGATACCCCTCCCGCTCGACGCCGGTCACCGCCCCGCAGTAGGGGCAGTGATACGTGACTTCGACCATACCTCCTGTCGGGGCTGGAGCGGTATAGCGTAGGCGTCTCGCCGACCGGTCGTCGCTCCGGCACACGCGCCCTCTGCCCTCACTGCCCGCGGCTCCCACGGTCGCCGTTCGCCGCTTCGAGGTTCCCCTGTCGGTCGGACCTCGCTTCTTTTGTCACCCGGGCGCCAAGGCGGGCGTATGACAGACCTGCTGTACCTCCCTGACGCCGACGACGTCACGGAGTTCGAGGCGACAGTCACCGAGGCGACCGAGGAGTACATTATCCTCGAGGGGACATACTTCTACCCCGAAGGCGGCGGCCAGCCCGCCGACCGCGGCACGCTCTCCTGGGACGGCGGCGAGGCCACCGTCCGCGACGTCCGGAAAAACCACGGCGACGTCCGCCACTATCTCGACAGCCTCGAGGGGACGCTCCCCGGGGCCGGCGAGACAGTTGCCGGGGCAGTCGACGCACAGCGGCGGGCGACACTTCGGCGGATGCACACCGCACAGCACGTCGTCTCGCGGGTCGTCCTCGCGGAGTTCGGCGCGACGACCGCGGGCAACCAGATCCACGAGGACCGCTCGCGGATCGACTTCGAGCCCGCGAACTTCGACGACGCCGACCTAGAGACCATCGAAACCGAAACGAACGCTGTCCTCGACCGTGACCTGGCGGTCTCGAAGGTCGAGCGCCCGCGCGAGCAGGTGGAGGCGGAGACCCCCGAGGGCCGCACGCAACTGGACCTCATCCCGGACCACGTCGACCCGCTCCGGGTCGTCGAGGTCGAGGACTTCGACATCTGCCCCTGTGGCGGCACCCACGTCGACCGGCTGGGTACGGTCGGTCGTATCTCCGTCCTCGACCGGACCTCGAAGGGCGCCGACGTCGACCGTATCGAGTTCGAACTCGTCGACGCCTGATGCCGACCCGGCACACCATCCCGGTCGCCGACGGCGAGCGGGTCGTCGCCGTCCACCACACGCCCGACAGCCGTGACGGCCCGCCCTGGCTGGTGTTCTGTCACGGCTTTCTCAGTGACAAGTCCGGAAGCTACGAGAAACGCTGTGTGCGGGCGACCCGCGAGGGGTACGACGCCGTCCGCTTTGACTTTCGCGGGTGTGGGGAGGCCGACGGCGCCTTTGTCGACCAGACACTCTCTGACAAGAGAGCCGACCTGCGGGCAGTGCTCGCACACTTTGGGCCCGACTCGGTCGTGCTCTTTGGGTCCAGTTTCGGCGGGAAGGTGGCCTTCCACACGGCGGCGGTAGCCGACGGCGACTCCGGCGGTGAGCGGGGTGTGCCGACCGTCGAGGCCGTTGCCACACGGGCGCCCGTGACGTACAACCGCACGTTCGCGGAGGCCCGCCACGAGGCCGAACGGGAGGGGTCACTGACCGTCGGGACCGGTCAGACAGTCGACGCTCGCTTTTTCGACGACCTCGCCGACCACCCCTTCAGGGACGTGGTCGGGGCCGTCGACTGCCCGGTCCTGCTGGTCCACGGGAGCGCGGACGACTCGGTCGACATCGCGGACAGCCTCGAGGCCGCGGCGGCCCTGGAGACGGATGTCACCCTGGAGACGATGCAGGGGGAAGGACACCGATTCTCGGCGGCAGGCGAGCAACAACTGCGGACGCGGCTGTTCGACTGGCTCGCCACGGTGTAGCCCGTTTGCGTCGTGACCCTGTCGACTACCCCGCGACGCTACACTTATACAGGCCGGCCGAAACGGGTAGGCAATGTCAGTGCTGGACCGGTTCAGGCTCGACGGGCGGACGGCCATCGTCACCGGCGGCAACCGTGGGATCGGCTACGCCATCGCCGAGGGACTCGCGGATGTCGGCGCGAACGTCGTCGTTGCGAACCGTGACGCCGAGGGCGGCCGGCGGGCCGCCGCCGATATCGCCGAGGCGACGGGTGCGGACACCCTCGCGGTCCCGACTGACGTGACCGACGAGGCCGTGGTCGAGGCCCTGGTCGCCGAGACTGTCGAGGCGTTCGGTGGCGTGTCGGTGCTCGTGAACAACGCAGGTATCTCCGCGACCGACCCGGCGGAGGAGATGGACGCCGAGACGTTTCGCCGGACACTCGAGGTCAACACCACCGGCGCCTTTCTCTGTGCGAAACACGCTGCTCGCCCGATGAAGGCGGGCGACGGCGGCTCAGTCATCAACGTCTCCTCGATGTCGGCGTTCATGGCCAACTACCCACAACACCAGGTCAGTTACCAGTCCTCGAAAGCCGCCCTCGAAGGCATGAAATACCAGCTCGCCTCCGAGTGGGCCGAGTACGGGGTCCGCGTCAACAACATCAACCCCGGCTACGTCGAGACGGAGATGCTCCCCTCGGGGGAGTTGCGCCCCTCGCAGTGGCGCGAGGAGACCCTCCTCGACCGGCTCGCTGACCCCGCGGAGGTCGCGCCGCTCGCCGTCTATCTCGCCTCCGAGGCCTCCTCGTACGTGACCGGCACCTCGGTCCTCATCGACGGCGGCTATCTCGTGCGGTAGACACGAGCGGGTCAGACTGTCGACAGCAGGTCGTACAGGTCGGCCTCGGTCGCGTTGCCCTCCCGGACCGCCTCCCGCGGCGCTCGGGGGGCGGGCGCGCTCTCGGCCGCCTCGACGGCTTCCTGGGGCGCGTACCCCTGCCGGGCGAGCCAGGCCGCACCCACCACGCCGGTCCGGCCGAGACCGGCATTACAGTGGAGCGCGACACGACCGCCCTCGGCTGCCCGGGCGAGACCGTCGAGTGTGTCCGCGAGCCGGTCGGGTTCGGGCAGATGGCGGTCACGGATGGGCAGGTGTGCGGTCTCGAAGTGCTCGCTGTAGGCGTCCGGCAGCCCCCAGCGTCTGCTCTCACCCTCCGAGAGCAGGCAGACGACTGTCGAGACACCGTGCTCGCGCAACAGCCCCGTCCAGTGCTCCAGGTCGGCGCCGAGGTGACCCGGCCGGCAGGCGCCACAGACCGGCTCACCGTCCGCAACCGGCCCGAAGTTCGCGGCGTTCACCGTCTCACCGCCGGCCGTGTTGCCGGCTGTCGCCGTCGTGTGGCTGTCATTCTGACTCCCCTGACGGCCCCGAGCCTTGAATCCGTTCCGGCTCTCCCAACACTGGGCAACGACTGCGGCCCCTCACCGCAGTTCCCGCGGGTCGAACGCCGACGGGTGGATGTCGCGCTCCTCGGCGGCCCGCGGCGCGGGCGTGTCGGTAAACGGCGTCGCGTCGGGCGCGGCAACCGGCGTCTCGCCCGCCTCCGCCGCGGGGACAAAGTCCCAGGAGTGGTAGTGGGTCCACCCCTCCGGCTCCAGGTCGGTGAGGTCGACGTCGTCGACGACCAGGAAGTGGTCGACCGCGTCGGTGTGGTTGGCGTACAGTTCCCTGACCATCCGCAGCCTGTCCCGGCGGCTGGGGCTCGTCTCCGGGTGCGACACGTCCTCCCCCGTCACCGGGTCGACGATGGTGCTGTCCGTCCCGGGGGTCCGGAGGTCGGCGCGCATCCCCTTTGCGGCCTCGACACCCGGGATAGCAGCCTCCGCCCGCAGGCGCTGGTTTCCGGTCGCCCAGACGTCCACGTCCGGCCGCTCGTGAGCGAGGTGTTTCACCCACGACAGCGGGACCGACTCCCGCTCCGGGTGCGGGTTGACCGACACGGTCCAGTCGCGGTCGAAGCAGACGACGGCGTCGGGGGGTGTGGGCCGGGACCTGGGTGTGACCATATCACGCGTGCTCGGCCCGGTCAATTATACCTCGGGGTTGACCACGGTCTCCGGCCGCCCACCGTCGAGTACTGCCCGGATCTTCTCCGCGCCGGCCCGGGCCGCCCGTGGCGGGTATCCGTCGGTCGCGCTGGCGATGTGTGGCGTGACGCGAACGTCCGGGTGTGACAGCAGCGGGTCGTCCTCGGCAGGTGGCTCCTCCTCGAGGACGTCGAGCGCGACACCCGCGAGCAGGTCCGCTGCCATCGCCGCCCGCAGCGCGGTCTGGTCGACGACCCCCCCGCGACCGGTGTTGATGAGATAGTCGCCGGCCAGGGCGTCGAGTTCGGCCGGCCCGACCATCCCCTCGGTCCGGTCGGTCAGCGGGGTGTGTAGCGTCACCAGCTCCGCCCGCTCGAACACCTCCTCGCGGCCGACGAACTCGACTCCAGCCGCCTCCATCTCCGCCTGCGTCACCCGGGGCCACCGGCCGGTCTCCAGGTCGCCGGTGACGTAGGGGTCGTACCCGAGTACCGTCGCGCCGAAGGTCTCCGAGACCGCCCGTGCGACCCGCGAGCCGACGAAGCCCAACCCCACGACGCCGACCGTCCGCCGGCCGAGTTCGAGCACCGGGTCCCGCGACCACTCGCCGCCGGCCGTCCGCTCGAAGCGCTCGGGCCAGCCCCGCAGGAGCGTGACCAGCATCCCGACGGTGTGTTCGACGACCGCCGGCCCCGGCCCCTCGGGGTTGTGGAGGACGACCACACCGTTCCGGGTCGCCGCCTCGATGTCGATGTGGTCGTAGCCCGACCCGTGGACGGCGACGACCCGCAGGTCCGCCGCGGCCTCGATGACCGGCTCCGTGACCTCGCCGGCCCGCAGGAAGACCGCGTCCTTGCCTTCGAGGGCAGCAGAGAGGTCGTCGTCAGCGCGAACGTGCAGCGTCCCGGGCGGGAGTTCGAGTTCGGAGACAGTGTAGTCGGGACCGAGCGCCTCGGCGAACGTTCCAACCTCGACAGGGTGAGAGGGGCTGGAGACGACAAGTACGTCAGGCATGGCCGCGATTCGACCGGCCGGGTATTATGTGTGTGGGTCCGCCGGGTCCGCCGTGGGCGGGCCCCACTGTGGCCGCTCGTTGCTGCCCGCGGCCGTCTTATACACGGACCGCCGTCGCCGAACAGCGCCAGTCCGCCGGCTCCGACGACACCTCCCCCGTGGCTGTGACAGACAATCCTGTCGGCCCGGAGCGAACACCGTCCGACGGGAGCCCGGTCGCGGCGAGGCCCTCCTCGAGCCGGTGTTTGTCGGCGGATTCCAGCCAGGGAGCCCGGTCAGCCACCGCTACTCTATACCGACCGACAACGACGCTGTCGGCGTGGCCGGAGCCACCGGCACAGGACCCGACCCGCGGGCGACCGCCACCTATATGTCTCGTCTCCTCCCTTGACAGGGCATGTCACAGGTCGTCGACATTCACTCCCACTGGTGGGCCGAGGACTGGATCCCGGACGCGTACTGGGAGGCTATGACCGACATCATCGTCCGCGAGATGGAGAAAGGCGGCCGCGACCCCGACCGCGACCGGGTCCGCGAGGAGTATATCCCCACCTACTGGGACCCGACCGGCGAGGACCTCCTGGCGCGGATGGACGAGGCAGGGGTCGACCACCAGGTGGTCTTCGGGCTCGACTGGGGGATCCCGCTTGGCGACCCGCCGCTTTCGGTGCGCGAGTACAACAACAAGGTGGCCGACTTCACGAACGACCACGACGAACTCACGGGCTTCGTGACGGTCGACCCGCGCCGTGACTTTGCCCTCGACCTGGTGCGGACCGCGCTGGACGACTGGGGGATGGGGGGGCTGAAACTGCATCCCACCTCGGGTTTTCACCTCCACGACCCCGAGACCTACCGCCTCCTGCAGCTGTGCGACGACCGCGACGTTCCCGTTCTGACCGATTCGGGCCCCATCGCCGCCCCCCTCTACAGCAAGTACTCTCACCCGACGCACGTCGACGAGGTAGTGAGCGACTTTCCGGAGCTCGACCTGGTTGTCGCGCACCTCTCACTGGGCTGGTGGCGCGAGCTACTCGCGGTCGCGGACGTCAACGTCAACACTCGGATGCGCGTGGATATCTCGGGCTGGCAGGGCCGTGCCGAGGAGTATCCCGAGGAGTTCGCACGTGCCGTTCGCCGGTTTGTCGACGCCCTGGGGGCCGACCGGGTCCACTGGGGAACCGACGACCCCGCCTTCGACGCCGCCTACCCGAAGGAGGAGTGGCTCGGGGCCACACGCGCGCTGGCCGGCCGCGAGGACGAACACGCGCTCACGGAGGCGGAACTCGGGCAGGTGCTCGGCGGGGGCGCGACCGAGCTGTTGGACGTATGACCGGTCGGTGGCCCGGGTGGTAGCGGAGGGGAGCCATCCTCGCCGCGCTTTCTCACAGGTTTTATCAGGATGCTCGGAGTCCCGTCGGACATGGTGGTTGACATCGACGACATCCAGGAGGTCGCGGTTATCGGCAGCGGACAGATGGGGCGGGGTATCGGCGCGGTCGCCGCGCTGGCCGGCTACGACGTCGCGGTCAACGACATCGACGAGTCACAGCTCGAGGAGGCCCGCGAGCGGATCCAGTGGTCCTACGAGAAAGCCGCCGAGAACGACCCCGACGTGACCGAGGCTGACACGGCGGCTGCTCTCGACCGACTCACCTTCACCACCGACCAGGCGGCGGCCGTCGAAACCGCCGACTTCGTGACCGAGGCCGCCGTCGAGCAACAGGCCGTCAAGGAGGACATCTTCGAGACACTGGACGAGGCCACACCGGAGGAGGCGATCCTCTCGACGAACACCTCCGGGCTGAACATCACCCGGCTCGCCGAGGTGACCGACCGCCCGGCCCAGGTCGTCGGCACCCACTGGTTCAACCCGCCGATGCTGATGGACCTGGTGGAGGTCATCATGACCGAGCACGCCCCGACGGCGGTCGGCGATACCGCCGAGGCGCTCATCGAATCCTTCGGCAAGACGCCGATCCGCTGTAAGATGGATATCCCCTCGTTCATCGTGAACCGGCTGATGCGCCCCTACGGCGAGGGGGCGGCCTGGATGGTCTACCGCGGCGAACACTCCATGCGGGAGGTCGACTCGGCGATGAAGTACGTCGAGGGATTCCCGATGGGCCCCTTCGAACTCGCGGACTTTACCGGCGGCATCCAGATCCGCGTCGAGGGCGAGGGCGACCACCTCCAGGACGACCGGCCGATGTCCTACGACACCGAGGTCTGCCCCATCCTCCACCACCTCTACGAGAAGGACCGTTACGGCCGGAAGGCCGGGGCCGGCTACTACGACTACAGCGACCAGGACGAGCCCGACATCCCCGTCGACGCCGGCCAGGGCTTCGACACGCTGCTGGTGTGGGCACCCATCGTCAACGAGGCCGCGAAGATGGTCGAAAACGACGTCGCGAGTGTCGAGGATATCGACACCGGCGCCCGGCTGGGCGGCAACTGGCCGATGGGCCCCCTCGAGAAGGCCGACGAGGTGGGGGTCGAGACGGTCCTCCGGCGACTCACCGAGGTTGCGAGCCGCCACGAGGACACGGCCAAACTCGCCGAGACGCTGCCCTGTGACCTGCTGGTCGAGAAGGCAAAGGCCGGCGAGACCTTCTACTGAGCCCGCTCACTCCGACAGACGGCCGCCCCCGGACACCAGGCCCCGTCGGGTAGACGGCAAGACTGGCCCCTTCCCGGTGAGGGTTACGTCCACGCCGTGAGTGATCGAGGTGCAATTATGAACACACCAGTCATCGTCGAGGCGGTGCGAACGCCGCAAGGCACAGAGGACGGTGTCTTTGCGGACGTCCGAAGCGAGGACCTGTCAATCCCGCTGGTCGACGAGATGCTCGCCCGCACCGGGCTCACCGGCGAGGAGGTCGAGGATGTCGTCTGGGGCTGTGCCCAACAGCGTGACGAGCAGGCGACCAACATCGCCCGCCAGATCGCCATGTTCTCCGAACTCGGCGAGGAGGTCCCCGGGACCACCGTCGACCGCCAGTGTGCCTCCTCGGCACAGGCGATCATCCAGGCCGCCGACCAGGTCCGCGCGGGCACCCGCCAGGCTATCGTCGCCGGCGGCGTCGAGAACATGAGCCGTGTAAAGATGGGCGGGGGCTCCGGCGAGATGTACCCCGGTCTCGACGAGCGCTACGGCATGGAGAACCTCCCGATGGGTCAGACCGCCGAGAAGGTCGCCGAGGAGTACGGCGTCACCCGCGAGGAACAGGACGAGTACGCGATGCGTAGCCACCAGCGCGCCCAGGAGGCCACCGAGAGCGGGACATTCGCCGAGGAGATCGTCCCGGTCGACAACGGCGAGACGGTCATCGAGCACGACCAGGGGATCCGGCCGGACACCGACATGGAGACGCTTGCCGGACTGCCGACGGTCTTCCGAGAGGACGGTACGGTCACGCCGGGCAACGCCTCCCAGATATCCGACGGCGCGGCCGGCGTCCTCATCACCAGTGAGGCGCTGGCCGAGGAACACGACCTCGAGGTCCTCGCCGAGGTGGGCACCCACCACGTCCACGGTGTCGACCCCACGGTCATGGGTATTGGCCCTATCCCCGCGACCGAGGGGCTGCTCGAGCGGGCCGGCACCGAGATCGACGACTACGGGCTGGTCGAACTCAACGAGGCCTTCGCGAGCCAGGTCATCGCCTCCAAGCGCGAACTCGGGGTCGACGACGACATCCTCAACGTCAACGGCGGCGCCATCTCGATCGGCCACCCGCTCGGCTGCTCGGGTGCACGCCTGCCCGTGACGCTCATCCACGAGATGAACCGCGAGGACGTCGACCGCGGGATCGCCACCGAGTGTGTCGGCTTCGGTCAGGGCGCGGCCATCGAATTCAAACTGCCGAACTGAGCCACGCCGCTCACCTTCTGCGTTT
>CAZQZE010000085.1:5650-9099 GCA_964597715.1 uncultured Halobacteriales archaeon | reverse complement strand
ACCGAGTGAGGAATAGATATCTACTGGCAGTTCAGAGGATACGCCGTAGTTTGAGGTGGAGACTCAGTGAACTACCCCACCCTGCTCGGCCTAACGGCCTCGCTGAGGGTGGGGCTTCCTGTTTCTATGTCGGAGCTTACATCCGGCGTGGACACAGCGGCTCCAGACTCCGCAGGCGTAGATTCGGAGTGTCCCACTCCTATTGACTCGATGGGGCGATTCCACGGGCAGACACACGCTTTTTGTCGCGTTTGAATGTCGGCCTGTTGTCCTCCCCCCGCAAGGAGCGAGTCGTCCCATTCAGGACGACGAGTGAGTCGGGAGCGAAGACATGGAACGCCCATCTTACCATTATGGGCGTTCGGATAATAACTGTATCGCCGTCTGAACGGATGATGACGGCGCTATATCCCCACCCTACTGCGTTCCTTGTCCGCTGGCGCGGACTGCGGTACTCGTTGAGGGTGGGGGCTTAGCGCCTGTACCACAGCTAACGGCGGATATAGACCGCCCCGTCCTCGGTCTCGACGTCGTAGGTCGGGACCCGGTACTGGTCGTCGTCGATACTCTCCCCGTCACGGACGTCGAACTTCCAGCCGTGCCAGGGGCAGGTGATGTTCTTCTGCCGGTCGTCGTAGGTCCACTCCCAGCCGTCGTCGGCGACGCCGTACTCGCCGGAGAGGTCCCCCTCACACAGCGGGCCGCCCTGGTGGACACAGAAGTTCGCCAGGGCGTGAAACTCGCCGTCGACGCGAAACACCGCCACCTCGGTGCCTCGGACGTCCGTCAGAACGCGGTCACCGTCCTCGGCGAGTTCGGACTCCTCGGCGACCAGATGCCGTGTTGACATTGGGTCTGGCTTGCTCTGACTGTTGCTTATAGCTTGTGCAGGGTGCCGGGCCGGCTCAGCCGGCAGCCTCCCGGACGAGCCGCTCGAACTCGGTCGACGAGAGGCCGTAGACGGTGTAGCCGTTCGGCGACCGCCGCCGGGGGAGGGTGGTGACCGGCTCACCGTCGACGAGGAGTGTCCACTCCACACCCTGCTGTGTGTCCAGCCCCGACAGCCGAATCTCGACGCCGAACTCCGCCTCGAGGTCGGCGGTCACCGCCTGTGTGAACGCCCCGTCGGTGAACCGTGGCGGCCGGTAGGGCCGGAGGTCGTACTCGCGGTGGAGTTCGACCCCTTCGCGCCACCAGTCGGGCAGGGTCTCGATGTCGACGTCCTCGTACGGGTCCTCGGGGTCCTCGCCCGGGCGCCGCGTCTCCAGCCCGGCAGGGTCGGGCTCCGAGGACTCCCCACAGTCGGCCATACGCGATGCACCTACCCGGAGACAGGGCGGGTGCCCGGATATATGATGTGCCTGGTGGGAGGGGCTCCCGGAGGCCGCCGACGGGGGGCGCGACGCCCGCGCCACGGGGAGACGCTCCGGCGCCGTCACCGGTCGCGAGGGGTCGTCGGCTCACCGTAACGTGGGTCACTCGTGTCCGGACACCGGGAGCGGCTCGTACGGCTCCTCGAGGTACGCAAGGTCCGAGTCCGACAGTGAGACCTCCAGTGCCTCGACGGCGTCCTCCAGGTGTTCGACGCTGCTGACACCGATGATCGGGGCGTCGACCGTGTCCTGGTGGAGGACCCACGCCAGCGCAATCTGTGCCATACTCACGCCCCGGTCGTCGGCCAGTTCCTCGACCCGGGCGTTGATCTCGGGGCCGCCGCCGGCGCGGTACTCGGCGTGGCGCTCGGCGAGTTCCGCCCCACGGGTGGTGGCCGTGAGCTGGTCGTGTGGCCGGGCGAGATACCCCTGTGCGAGCGGGCTCCAGGGGATGACGCCGACGTTCTCCCGGTCACACAGCGGCAGCATCTCCCGCTCCTCCTCGCGGTAGACCAGATTGTAGTGGTTCTGCATCGTGGTGAACCGGTCCAGCCCCAGCCGGTCGCTGGTGTGCAGCGCCTCGGCAAACTGGTAGGCCCACATCGAGGAGGTCCCGAAATATCGGACCCGGCCGCGCCGGACGGCGTCGTCGAGCGCACGGAGGGTCTCCTCGATTGCCGTGTTGTGATCCCACCGGTGGGTCTGGTAGAGGTCGAGGGTGTCCATCCCCAGCCGGTCGAGACTGTTCGAGAGTTCCTGTTCGACTGTCTTTCTCGAGAGCCCGGTCGCGTTCCGGTGGGCGTCCTCCGCGGGCGCGAAGCGGACCTTCGAGGCGATGACCAACTCGTCACGGTCGTACTCCGAGACGGCCCGCCCGAGCACGCGCTCGGAGTCACCCCAGGAGTAGCTGTTCGAGGTGTCGAAGAAGTTGACTCCCAGGTCGAGCGCACGCTCGATGATTGCTGTGCTCTCGGCCTCACCGACCGACCACTCCTCCTTGCTGCTGGAGTCGAGCCCGAGCGACCAACAGCCCAGGCAGATGCGGCTGACGTCCATCCCGGTAGTCCCGAGTGTCGTGTACTCCATGGTGTCGGGGCCGACCGAGGCGAGCCACGGTAATCAATCTACACCTTCCGGCTGCGAGGGCCGCAACAGCACGGGCTTTGCGGTTGTGCGGCGCACGGGCGCCGGAAGCGCCCTCTACCGCCCGCCGGTCCGCCGGTCCCGGGTGATATACAGCAGCGGGACCGTCAGCAGCGCACAGGCGAGTGAGGCGAGAAAGAACCCGACCATGACGTAGTACGCCGAGTGGTTGAGAAACGACCCGAACCCCATCACCATCCCCACAATCGCGAAGCCGAAGGTCGCGCCGAACAGGATCGTTATCCAGCGGTTTGCCTCCCGCTCGAGGGGTGTTGGCTGGCTGTCGAACCTGTCGGTTCCCTCCATTGTTCGTGGCGGTCCGGGGTCGGACGTTACACGGTCAAGTGGTGCGACCAGTATGAGTCTGTCGTCGGTACCGGTCCGTTCGGGTCCGGCAGGTCGGACACGTGACCACGGGCCGCGAGCGTGAGCCCACGGCGGGCGCGACCTGGACACCGTTCACGGGGTGCGTGCCCGGCCGCCGACAGGGCCGGGTCGACTGGGAATCTTTTTGCGCCGCCCTTCCCGAGAGACGGTATGGTCTCTGAGCTGTTCGACCCCGAGGCGTGGGAGCCCGTCGAGGCGCTCGACCTGCGCGACATCACCTACCACCACGGCACGGACGTGCCGGCGGCGAGGGTCGCCTTCGACCGGCCGGCGGTGCGCAACGCCTTCCGGCCGGAGACGGTCGACGACCTCTACACCGCGCTCGACCACGCCCGTCGACAGCCGAGTATCGGCTGTGTCCTCCTGACGGGCAACGGCCCTTCGAAGAAGGACGGCGGCTGGGCGTTCTGCTCGGGCGGCGACCAGTCCATCCGCGGCGAGTCCGGCTACGAGTACGAGGACGAAGACGAGGACAACGAGGCCGCCCAGGCGGGGGTCGGACGGCTCCACATCCTCGAGGTCCAGCGGCTGATCCGGTTTATGCCA
>CAZQZE010000085.1:0-5640 GCA_964597715.1 uncultured Halobacteriales archaeon | reverse complement strand
TCGCGCCCGGCTGGGCCGCGGGCGGCGGCCACTCGCTACACGTCGTCTGTGACCTGACGCTCGCAAGCGAGAACGCGAGGTTCAAGCAGACCGACGCCGACGTGGCCTCCTACGACGCCGGCTTCGGGTCGGCGTATCTCGCCCGGCAGGTCGGCCAGAAGAAGGCCCGGGAGATCTTCTTTCTCGGGCGGACGTACGACGCCGCCGAGGCGGCGGAGATGGGGATGGTCAACGAAACGGTCCCCCACGAGGACCTGGAGGAGGTGGCACTCGACTGGGCCGACGGGATCACCCGCAAGTCGCCGATGGCTATCCGGATGCTGAAATACGCCTTCAACATGGCCGACGACGGGATGGTCGGCCAGCAGGTCTTTGCCGGCGAGGCGACCCGGCTGGGCTACATGACCGAGGAGGGGCAGGAAGGCCGAAATGCGTTCAACGAGGGGCGGGAGCCGAACTTCCGGCAGTTCCCGTGGCACTTCTGACCGGTGGAGGCGACCGCAGTCACTTTTAGTCTCGCGCCCCTATCATCGAGGGATGACAGCGACCGCCGAGACCTCGCAAGCGCGGGCGTGGCTGATGGCCGCGCGCCCGCAGACGCTGCCCGCGGGAGCCTCGCCGGTGGCCCTCGGTATCGGGCTGGCAGTCGCCGACGACCGCTTTGCCGCGGTGCCTGCGCTCGCGGCTCTCGTTGGGGCGCTGTTGATCCAGGTCGGTACCAACTTCGCAAACGACTATTTCGACGCCGTCAACGGCGCCGACACCGAGGAGCGGGAGGGCTTTACCCGTGTGACCGCCGGCGGCCTCATCGAGCCCCGCCGGGTCAAACTCGCGGTGGCCGGCAGCTACGCGCTGGCCGTCCTCGTCGGCATCTATCTGGTCGCGGTCGGCGGCGCGCCGATCCTCGTGGTCGGGCTCACCAGCATCCTCGCGGGTCTCCTGTACACCGGCGGGCCCTACCCCTACGGCTACTACGGGCTCGGTGACCTCTTTGTGTTCGTCTACTTCGGTGTCGTCGCGGTCACCGGCACCTACTACGTCCAAGCGGTCGCGACAGTCGAGGCGGGGTTCCCTGTCGGTCTGCCCGCCGGGACGGTGACGCCCGAGGCGCTGCTCGTAGGCGCCGCTGCCGGCGCACTCTCGACGGCCATCCTCGTCGTCAACAACGTCCGGGACATGGAGACCGACGCCGCGGCTGGCAAGCGGACGCTCGCGGTCATGCTTGGCTACCGCTACTCCCGGGTGGAGTTTCTCGCCCTCCTGGCCGTCGGCTACGCCACCCCGCCGGCGCTGTGGCTGGCCTCTGGCTACCCCGCGACGGTCATGCTCTCGTGGCTGACACTCCCACTTGCCGGGCTGGTCGCCAGGACTGTCCTCACACAAACCGACGGCGAGGCGCTGAACCCCGCGCTCGAGCGGACCGGACAGTTGCTCGCGCTCTACGCCGTCCTGCTCGCCGCTGGACTCACTGCGGGGCGGGCGGGGGTGGTGTAGATGGAGGTCGACCCGTTCTCGGTCGAGTTGGCGACGCCACTGGAGACAGCCGCGGGCGCGGTCCGCGAACGCGAGGGGTTTCTGGTCCGCCTCGAGTACGCCGGCACCGAGGGTGTGGGCGAGGCCAGCCCGCTACTCGGCTGGACGGAGACCTACGAGGAGTGCCGGGAGGCACTGGCCCGGGCGGCGGAGGTTGCCGGACACACCGACTGGGGGGTCGCGCTGGCGAAGACCGAGGCACCGGCGGCCAGACACGCGCTCGCGCTTGCCCTCCAGGAGGCACTATCCCGGGCGGCGTCCGAGCCGCTCTACCGAAATCTGGGTGACGGTGGACCGGTTCGGGCCGTCCCGGTCAACGCGACACTGAGCGACGCCCCGCCGGCGGAGACGGCGGCCGCGGCGGCAGACGCCGTCGCGGCGGGCTTTGGCTGCCTGAAGCTCAAGGTCGGCGCCCGCGACGTCGAGGCTGACCTCCGGCGGGTTCGGGCGGTGCGAGAGCGGGTCGAGGCCCCACTCCGGTTGGACGCAAACGGTGCCTGGACCCCCAGCCAGGCCAGGCGCGTCGTCGAGGCGGTCGCCGACCTGGGGGTCGAGTACGTCGAACAGCCGCTTCCGGCGGAGGACCTCGACGGGCACGCCGCGCTCCGGGGTCGGGGTGTCGGTGTCGCGGTCGACGAGTCGCTGGCGGCCTACGAGCCCGAGCAGGTGCTCGAAACCGGTGCCGCGGACGTCGTGGTGCTGAAACCGATGGTACTGGGCGGACCCGACCTCGCCCGCGAGGCCGCCATGGCCGCCCGGGCGGCCGGCGTCGAGCCTGTGGTCTCGACGACAATCGACACCGTGGTCGCCCGGACCGGCGCCGTCCACCTCGCGGCCTCGGTCCCCGAGGTCGGCCCCTGCGGGCTGGCGACGGGGTCGATGCTCCGCTCGGACCTCGTGGCCGACCCCGCGACCGTGGCCGACGGCACCATCGCCGTTCCACAGGACCCCGGGCTCGGGCTTCCGACCCGGCCATGACCGACGGCCGCGACGGTGCCGAGGGCCGGCCCGGTGACGCCGGGTCGACGGCCGGCGGCCAGGGTAGCTGGCCGACCCGTGACCTGCTCGCTCACCGTGTGGCCGCGACGCCCGACCGGACCGCGCTGGTCGAGACGACCGACGGGGGGGCGTGGACGTACCGGGAACTCGACCGGGTCGTCGACAGGGTCGCAACCGCCCTCGGCCCGGGGGGGCCGGTGGGCACGCTGCTGGAGACCCGAGTCGCGTTCGTGACGCTGGTTCACGCGGCCATGCGGGCCGGGCGGACGCTGGTGCCCCTCAATACCGCGGTACCGGCGGCGGACCTGACCGACCAGGCCCGGCGTGCCGGCGTCGACCTGCTGGTCTGTGGGCGGGACACCGAGGACACCGCCCGCGAGGTCGCCCCCGGGCCGGTCGTTTCGGTGGATACGCCCGAGAGCGGGGCTATCGACCGGCTCGTACCCGAGCAGGCGGGCGACACGGGCGACGGGCCAGAGGCCACGGGTCAGAGCTCGTCCCGCCGTTTGCCGTCGGACACGGCGGTTGTCATGTTCACCTCCGGAACGACCGGAACGCCGAAAGGCGTCAGGCTGACCGTCGGGAATCTGGTCTGGAGCGCAGTCGCCTCGGCCTTTCGCCTGGGGGTCGCCCCAGGTGACCGGTGGCTGTGTTGTCTCCCGATGTACCACATGGGCGGGCTGGCACCGACGCTCCGGTGTGCGCTGTACGGGACGAGCCTCGCTCTCCAGCCCGGCTTCGATGCCGGGCGGACCGCCGAGGTCGTCGACGAGTACGGTATCACGGGCGTCTCGCTGGTCCCGACGCAGTTGCGCCGGCTGTTAGACGACGGCTGGGAGCCACCGGCCGGGTTCGAGAGCCTCCTGCTCGGGGGGGCTCCCGCCGGCCGGGCCCTGCTCGACCGGGCACACGCCCGCGGTATCCCGGTCTACCCGACCTACGGGACGACCGAGACGGCCTCACAGGTCGCCACGGCCACGCCCGCACAGGCCGCCGAGCACCCGGGGACAGTCGGCCAGCCACTCGCCGTGACCGACGTGACGGTTCTCGCGGACGGCGACCGTGCGGGTCCGGACGAGGTCGGTGAACTCGTCGTCAGCGGGCCGACCGTCACGCCGGGATATCTCGACGACAGCCGGACCGCCGCGGCCGTCGACCGGCACGGGTTCCACACCGGGGACCTGGGGTACCGTGACGAGGCCGGTCGGCTGTGGGTCGAGGGCCGCGTCGACGACGCCATCACCACGGGCGGGGAGACGGTCTACCCGGCGACGGTCGTCGACGCGTTCCAGGCACACCCCGCAGTCACCGAGGCAGCGGTCGTCGGTCTCCCCGACGACGAGTGGGGTGAGCGCGTCGCCGCGCTGGTCGTCACGGCCGACGACGACGGTGACGGGGGCGAGACGGACGGAGATACCCCGCCCGGCCCGGCGGCCCTCCGCGAGTTCTGCCGTGGGCGGGTGGCCGACTACGCGGTGCCAAAGACCGTCGTCGTCGCCGACGACCTGCCGCGAACGGCGTCGGGGACCGTCAACCGGGACGCCGTCAGGGGGCGTCTCCGGTCGGCCTGCGGGCGGTAACCCTTTGTCACCCAGCCACATACGGGTGCGTGTGTGTACGTTCACCCTCGCCTGGCAGGTCTTCGAGGATGCGCCGGTCGTCGTGGCGGCCAACCGCGACGAACAGGTCGGTCGGGAGTCGGAACCGCCGGCCCGTCGTGACTGGGAGCGTCCTGTCGTCGCCCCGCAGGACGCCGTGGCCGGCGGAACCTGGCTCGGCTACAACGACGCGGGGGTCCTGGTCGCGGTCACCAACCGCTGGGCGGACGCGGACCTGCCGGCCAAACGCTCCCGCGGGCTGCTCGTGCGGGACGCACTCCGGCAGGACACCGCCCAGGCGGCCGTCCGGTTCGTCGAGCGCGACCTCGACGGCCGGGAGTACGACGGCTTCAACCTCGTGGCTGTCGACGCCGACGCGGCGCTGCTCGTGGAGTGGGACGGGCGTCGACGGGTCCGCCAGCTCACCCCTGGCCCCCACGTCGTCGTCAACGTCGGGGCCGACGGCCAGTACAGTATCCCGAGCCACCGCCGGGAGGTCGCCGAACAGCAGGCGGCAAACGCCAACCGGCTCCGGGAGCACCTCCGGCCCAAACCCGGCGCGGACAGTCGCGAGTGGCTCGACCGCGCGGCCGCCGCGGTCTCCGACCACGAGTTCGGCGTCTGTATCCACGGCGACGGCTTCGGAACCCGCTCGTCCTCGCTGGTCCGCCTGGGGGCCGACGGCGACAGTTACGAGTACGCCGACGGACCGCCCTGTGAGACAGCCTTCGAACCGGTCGACACCTGAGACCACGGTCGGCCGCCGCGAGCGCCCGAGGGCGGGAGGGTGTCGGGGCCCCGAAAGCCACTTGTCCGCGGCGGTCCCTACTAGTTGTATGAGTGTGACTGCCGCCGAGACTGGACTCTCCGAGACGGAACGGCAGGGGCTGGAACTCGTCCGCGAGACGGGT
Source organism: uncultured Halobacteriales archaeon (assembly GCA_964597715.1). Classification (GTDB taxonomy): domain Archaea; phylum Halobacteriota; class Halobacteria; order Halobacteriales; family Haloarculaceae; genus Salinirussus. The sequence goes on along the minus strand of CAZQZE010000085.1, from coordinate 599 downwards.
GGGATCCACCAGAGCGAGTTCTGGAAGGAACTCGATATCTCCTCCCGGAAGGGGAGCAGGATTGTCGACTCCCTGGTCGAACAGGACCTGATCCAGCGCGAGGAGACAGTCCACAATGGCCACAACACGTACCATCTCACGCCGATGCCGAGTGACCTGGAGTTCTCCCTCCTGATGGCAGGCGATATGCTCTCGCCGTTTGTCGGCGACGAGGAGGTTGACCCACAGAGTGACGCCTTTACCCAGTGGGTCATGAGTCTCGCCTACGAGGAGTAATCGGCAGAAATAAGCGGGGATTCTGCGGCCAGTCGGTGGCGCGCTACGCACCGACGCCGAGTCACGACGCCGGAGTCAGTCTTCGAGCGCGTCGGCGACCCGCTCGAGCGTCCGCCGGATGTCGTGAACCTCGTCGCGTAGCTTGCGGACCTCCCGGGTCAGTTCCTCGTTGTCGGTGCCACCCTCCTGTGCGCCGGGCTGGCCACCGGGGCCACCGCCCATTCCTGGGCCGCCGCCGCCCATGCCGCCACCGCCCATACCCGGGCCGCCGCCGCCGCCCATCATGCCGCCCATCATCTGTGCGAAGGGGTTGCCGCCCATGC
>CAZQZE010000084.1:0-9169 GCA_964597715.1 uncultured Halobacteriales archaeon | reverse complement strand
TCGACGAGGAGTACCGTTACCTGTTCACCGAGAACGATGTCGGCGAGGCGGACATCTTCCGTGGGATGGCAAACGCCCCGAAACAACTGCAGTGGTATCTCCGCTACTCCACGCGGCTGTGGGAGATTCTGCCGGAGCGCGAACGGGAGGTCGTCATCCTCGCCGCCGCCCGCGCACTCGAACACGAGTACGAGTGGCACCAGCACGTCCGGCTGGGTCGGGAGGCCGGCGTCACCGACGCGGAGATCAACGCCATCAGCACGGGTCACCTCGACGAACTCGACGACGACGACGCCACCCTCGCGGCGTACGCCCACGGTGTCACCCACGGCGACCCGCGGGATGCCGACTACGAACGCGTCGTCGACCGCTACGACGTGGAGACGGCCGTCGGTGTGGCGATGCTCGCCAGCCACTACGTCGCGACCGCCCGGACGCTTGACGCGATGGGGATCGAGCCCGACGACTTTGTCGGCTGGACGGTCTGATCAGGACCGGACCAGGAGGGCGCCGGCCAGAAGCGCCGCACAGCCGGCCAGCCCCGCGAGCAGTACGAAGAGCACCGCCGACGTCGACCGGGTGAGCACGAGCCCGGCCAGCGAGGAGCCAAGCGCCCCGACCCCGAAGATGGCGGTGTAGCTGTAGCCAAAGGAGAGCCCGCGCACGTCGGCCCCGGAGTACGCCGAGATGGCCTCCTGGTTGACCGGTGCGACCAGAAAGGCACAGAACCCGAAGGCAGCCGCGACGGTCAACAGCGGCCACAGCCCGGCGTCCGCGGCGGGGGCGAACACCAGCGCAATGAGTGTAAGTGCGGTGTAGCTCCCGACGAGCACCCGCTCGACCGGCAGCCGGTCGACGAGCCACCCGCCGGCGTACTGGCCGCCGCCGCCGAGCAGGAGTAGCCCGGAGTAGACGTACTGGCTGGGCGCAACCGACCGGCCGTACACCTCGACGGGTTCGAACAGCGGGAGGCCGGCCAGCACCTCCGGCAGGAAGGTAGTCGCCCCCCGGTAGTAGAGCCCGTAGAGCACGCCGACCACCAGCACGAGGACGAAGCCGCCGGTGAACAGGAGCCGCGAGTCCGTCAGAAAGCCCCGGAGACTGTCGGGCGTGCCGGAGTCGACGGCAGCCTCCCTGGCGGCGCTGCCCGCGGTCTCGTCGAACTCCAGGCGCCAGCCGGCGAGTGCCGCCAGAAACGCCGGGACCACCAGGACAGCGGCGACCGCCCGCCAGTCGAAAAACACTAGCAGGACCGCCGCGAGCAGTGGCCCCACCGCCACGCCGACGTTGCCGGCCGCGCCGTGGTAGGCAAAGGCGGTCCCGCGGGCCTTTGCCCCGCGGCTGAGCAGCGCTAGCCCGGCCGGGTGGTAGATGCTCGCCGCCGCCCCCCACAGGAGCAGGGCAACCGCCAGGACGGGCAGCGTGGGCGCGACGCTCACCAGCCCGAAGGCGGCCCCCATCCCGACCAGACAGACCAGTATCAGCCGCTTCGAGCCGACCCGGTCCGCGAGCACGCCGCTGGGGAGGGCCCCAACGCCGACCAGCCCGTAGCTCGCGCCGGCGACCAGCCCCAACAGCGCCGGTGACGCGGTGAACGCGTCGATCCAGATGGCCACGAACACCGGGATCACCAGCTCGTAGGTGTGGAAGGTGGCGTGGCCCAACATCGCAAACGCGGTCAGTGTCCGGTCGTTGGCGTCCACGTCGGGACGGGCGAGCAGGCGCCAGTAAAAGCTACCTATCCGGCAGTCAGTCCGGCGAGGACCCGAGCAGGCCCACGTCGGCGAGCGTCCCGGCGACCGTCTCCAGGAGGTCGAGGTGTTCGTCGACACCGTCTACCCCCTGTCCCTGTGTGGTGACCGCCAGGAACTCGGCGTCGAGGTCCCGCCAGGCCTCTGCCTGCCTGACCCACTCGTCGGGCTCACCGGGTGCGACCCCCATCCGACCCTGGAGGCCGACCGCATCGGGCTCGCGGCCGGCCTCCTCGACGTACCTGTAGAGGTCGGCGAGTTCGGCCTCGGCCTCGTCCGGGTCCCCGGCGGGGTCGAACTGGGGGATCCAGCCGTCACCCTTCTCGGCGATCCGCCGCTTGACCGGGTCGGCAGTCCCCCCGAGCCACAGCGGGACCGACCCCTCGGGCCGGGGGTTGACCCCCACGCCCGGGAGGTCGTGAAACCGGCCCTCGAACTCGACGGCCGTCTCGGTCCAGAGCCGCTCGAGCACGTCCAGTTGCTCGGTCATCCGTGGCCCCCGGTCGTCGAACGCCTCGCCGAGCGCGACGTACTCCAGGGGGTTCCAGCCGACCGCCACACCCAGCCGGAACCGGCCGTCACAGAAGCGGTCGACCTGGGCGGCCTGTTTTGCGACCAGGGCGGTCTGTCGCTGCGGAAGGACGAGAATCGACGTCCCAAAGCCCAGGCCGTCGGTGACGGCCGCGAGATGCGAGAGGGTGGTCAGCGGCTCGTGGAACAGGTCGCTGTTGTCGTAGGGGCCGTCCCAGTCCCGGTCGGGGTCGACGCCGAGCACGTGGTCCGAGGCCAGGATGTGACCGTAGCCGGCCGTCTCGACCCCCTGTGCGTACGCGCGCAGCGGCGCCGGGTCCGGCCCGAGTTCGAGGGTGGGAAGCACTGTCCCGGTCTCCATACCCTGAGCGGGCGCGGCAGGGACTTGAAGCTACCTGGTCGAAAACGTAACGTTCGGGTCGCAAGCCGCCGGGGACGCGTGGCTACCGGGCTACTCGGTCTTGTCGAGTTCGTCGTCGAACCGGACGACGTTCTCGATGTCCTCGTCGTAGACGTCCTCGAAGGCGTTGCGGGCGATGGTACGGCGGTGGACCTCGTCGGCGCCGTCGACGATCCGGAACGGCCGGACACTCTCGTAGAAGTGTGCGACGGGCAGGTCCTTGCTGATGCCGTGACCGCCGAGACACTGGACCGCGAGGTCCATGATCTCGTTCGTGACGTTCGCGGTGAAGGTCTTGGACATCGCGACCTCGATGCGGGCGTCACTGTTGTCGAGTTCGCGGGCGGCGTGGCGGACCATCGACCGGGCGGCGTGCAGGTCCGTCTCGGCGTCGGCGATCCGGTGGCGCAGCGCCTGCTTGTCCGACAGCGACTCGCCGAAGCCCTCCCGGTCCTGGAGGTACGACTTCGAGATCTCGAGGGCGCGCTCGGCCATCCCGGAGTACCGCATACAGTGGGTCAGCCGGCCGCCGCCGAGCCGAAGCTGGGCGAGCCGGAAGCCGCCACCCTCCTCGCCGAGCAGCATCTCCTCGGGGACGCGGACGTTCTGGTACTTTACCTCGGCGTGGCCGCGGTTTATATCGACGATCCCGTGTCCGCCGAGATGCGGGATGTTGCGGACGATCTCCACGCCGTCGAGGTCCGTCGGCACCAGAAACAGCGAGGTCCCCTCGTAGGGGTGGGCGTCCATGTCCGTCCGGGCCATCACCAGCAGGACGTCGGCGTTGTACCCGTCGGAGGTCCACCACTTGTGACCGTTGAGGACGTACTCGTCGCCGTCCTTCTCGGCGGTGGTCCGGAGCATCTTCGGGTCCGAGCCCGCACCCTGGTTTGGCTCGGTCATCGAGAAGGCCGTCTGGATATCCCCCTGGACCAGCGGCCGGAGATACTCCTCCTTTTGCTCCTCCGTGCCCGCGATCTCGATGGTGTGCATGTTCCCCTCCTGGGGGGCGTTCGCGCGGATCGAGAGCGCACCCATCAGCGACCGACCGACCTGCTCGAAGGACGGCAGCATATCCCGGAAGCCAAGCCCCTGCCCGCCGTACTCCTCGGGCACCTGTGGCGCGAACAGGTCTCGCTCCTTCGACTGCTCCCAGAAGTCGTGGATCTCCGACTCGGAAACCAGATTACGGGTGCGAAGCGCCTCCCGCTCGCGGGGAAGCACCTCCTCCTCCATGAACGCCTCAACCCTCGTCGCGACCTCCTTTGCTTTCTCGGAGTCGTGGTACTCCATACCTATTTGCACGAGTGCAGGAGTAAAACGATGGCGGAGACCGTCCACCGTGCCGGTTGTTGGCATTTTGGCCGAGATATGCCACGAACCGGTAGGCGGCAGCCGAGCGCCGCCAAAATCCGGCACACACCGTACCGGACACTGCCCGACTGAACGGTTCTGCCGGGGCACGCCCTGCCCGTGGCGATATCCGGCGTCGCGGCCGGCTCAGTACGCGGCCTCGAGGACCCCTTCCATGTCCGCGACGGTCAGCTCCAGCCCCTCGGGGAGGTTCACGACCAGCCGGTCGTTGACGACCGCGCGTGCCACATCGGTGAACTGGTCGGGCTCGGGCCCGTCGGTGTCCCGCAGCCGCGCGGGCAGCCCGAGCCCGTCGCGCACGTCGGCGACGGCCGCCACGACGGCCTCGGTCGGGTCGTCCGCGTCGTCGACGCCCAGCGCCTCCGCGAGTAGCGCCCGACGGCCGTCGACCTCGCCGAAGAGATACCGCAGCGCGTGGGGTGCGATGACGGCGTGGGCCGCACCCTGCTGGATGTCGGAGTAGGCCGTCAACCCGTGCCCGAAGGCGTGGATCAACCCCAGAGTGCCGCCGTCGGGCCGGGAGATCCCGTACTGGACCAGGAGTAACCCCTCCAGCGACGGTGCGGCGGTCTCGACGGTGACACTGTCGCCGAGGGCCGGGAGTGCGTCGGTCAGGACGCTCAGCCCGCGGACCGCCGTCGCGTCGGTGAAGGGGGTCGCGGCGCTGGTGTACAGCGTCTCGACACCCTTGTCGAAGCCGTTCATCGCCGACGCCGTGAGGACCGACTCCGGGGTGGTGGCGACCAGCTCCGGGTCGCCGACGACCGCGGCCGACATCAGCGCGGCGTCGGAGAGCCCGCCGTCGACGCGGCTCTCGACCGGACAGGTCGCCGGGTCGGCGTTGACCCCCGCGACCTGTGAGAGGTCCGCGCCCGCGAGCGTGGTGGGCACGGCGACGACCGGCGGTGTCTCACCCTCGACGGCGATGGTGCCGGTCTCCTCGAGTTCCGCACCGACCGCCGCCCGGTCGGTGTCGTCCTTGCTGGCGACCGCCGCTGCGGCCTTCGACACGTCGATACTGCTGCCCCCGCCCAGCCCGACCAGCGCGTCCGCGCCCTCGGCCTCCATCGCCTCGACGACGTCGAGCGCGGTGCTGACCCGCTTGTCGGGGGTGGTCTCGGCGCGAACACCGGCCAGCCGGTCGCCCAGCCCCTCGCGCACGGGGCCGATAACCTCGGGGGTGGTGCCGACGGTCTGCCCGCTGACGACCAGCGCCCGCTCGGCGCCCAGTGACGCCAACTCGTCGTCGAGGTCACCCGCTGCACCCGCCCCGTAGCGGACCGTGCCGGGCGTGTACTCGAACCGGTACGCCGTCATCCGGCCACCTCCGCCTCGCACACGGTGTCGAACTGTCCTGGGGGGCTCGGCCGCGAGCCCCGTTCAGCGACCTCCTCGCGACCGGTCTGCCCCGGGCTCCGCGCAATAGCCGGTGCGTGGTGGCTGCCTGCTGTTGCTGGCATACTCCCCGGTAGGATGGGCCCGTATTAGAGTTTGTTCGGACAGGAGCGACACCGTCCCGTCCGGACTCCCGCGTGACACGGAGGTCGGTCGATTCAAGACCGCCGACGACGACACCCGTACAGTGTCCCGGCGCAGCCTCTTTGGCTCGCTCTGTGTGATGGTCTTTCTGGTGAACCTCGCGCGGGTGGTCTTCGCCCCGCTGGTCCAGCCGGTCGCCGCCGAGTTCGGTGTCCCCGCGGCCTCGCTGGGTGTGGTGACCAGTGCCGCCTGGCTCGGCAGCGCCGCCCCCCGGCTGCCCACCGGGTACCTCCTGACGCGGCTTCCCCGCCACCACGTCGTCGCGGCCGCGGGCTCGGTCCTCGCCGTCGCGGCCGCGGGGACCGCCTTTGCCGACTCCGTGCCACTCCTGGCTGCCGGCGCGTTCGCGATGGGGCTCTCCAGTGGCGTCTACTTCATCGCGGCCAACCCGCTGGTCAGCGAGCTGTTCCGCGAGCGCGTCGGCAGCGCAATCGGGCTCCACGGCGCAGCAAGCCAGCTAGCGGCGGTCGCCGCCCCGGTGCTCCTGAGCGGGCTCCTGGTTGTCGGCCGGTGGGAGACGACGTTTTTCGTTGTTTCGGGGGCTGCGCTCCTCGCGACGGTCGCGCTGGTCCTGACAGCCCGTCGGACGACCCTCCCCTCGGTCGGCGTCGAGGACCGCAGCCTCCGGGCGGCGGCCCGCGCGCAGTGGCGGCTAGTCCTCACCGGTGTCGTCCTCATCGGCGCCGCCGGCTTCCTCTGGAACGGCCTGTTCAACCTCTACGGGGACTACCTCACCGTGGTAAAGGGGGTCGACCCCGCGACTGGCCGGCTGTTGCTCTCGGGGATGTTCGCGGCCGGCGTCCCCGCCTTCTTTCTCACCGGCCGGCTGGCCGACCGGGTGCCAAATGTCCCGCTCATCCTCGGGGTCATCGCCAGCTTCGTCGTCTGCACCCTCGCACTCACGGCCGTGAGTGGCGTCGTCGCCGTCGCCGCCGTCAGCCTCGCCCTCGGGTTCGCCGTCCACGCACTCTTTCCCGTGATGGACACCTACATGCTCAGCGCGCTGCCCGACCGCCACCGCGGGAGCGCCTACGCCCTCTACTCCGCGACGATGATGGTCGTCCAGGCGCTCGGCTCGGGGGCGGTCGGGGTGGCCGTCTCGCGGGGGCTGGGCTACACCGCCGTCTTCCGCGGGCTCGCCGTCGGTGTTGGCGTTCTCGTCGCGGCCCTGTACGTCCTCTACAGCCGGGGCCGCCTGCCGGCGGGCGGGACGCCCGGCGAGACGCCTGCCCCTGCGACCGACTGACACGCACAACAGCCCCGACGGTCACCGGCCTGTCACCGCCGCCTCGCGTGTTCACCCCTGGTACCGGTCCGCTACCCGCTCGCGGAGCTCTCCTTTTTTGACCTTGGCGCCGTGGGGCCCCTCCGTCCGGGGGAACGCCTCGACAAACTCGATATCCGCGGGACGCTTGTAGTCGGCCACCTCGCCGGCCAGCGAGTCCTGGAGGGTCGCCGCGTCCAGGGTCTCGTCGTCGCGGATGACGAAGGCGACGGGGACCTGGCCGTGGCGGGGGTGGGCCGCGCCGACAACCTGTGCCTGGTCGACGCCGGGCTGTCCGTTGAGGGCGGCCTCGATGTCCCGTGGCGTAACCAGAAACCCCCGGACCCGGAGTGCGTCGTCCAGCCGTGACCGGTAGTAGCAGTAGCCCGCCTCGTCGCGGACACCCAGGTCGCCGGTGTGGAGCCACCCCTCGTCGTCGACGGCCGCGGCGGTCTGCTCGGGCTTGTCGTGGTAGCCGTTCATGACGTTGTACCCCCGCAGACAGAGTTCCCCCTCCTCGCCCGCGGGCACCTCCGCGCCGGTCTCGGGGTCCACAACACGGACCGCCGCGTCCGGGTGTACCGGCGGGCCACCGACCCGCTTGCGCTGCTCGAGGGGGTCCTCGGGGTCGCCGACAAAGACCATGCTGTTGCCCTCGGAGATGCCGTAGGGCTGGACCAGCGGGAGGCCGAACGCGGCCTCCAGTTCCTCGAAGACGGCGCCGTCGACCCCCATCGTGAGAAAGGCAGTCACACCGCGTCGCAGCGTCCCGACCCGTTCGGTGTCGAAGCGCTCCGCCCGGCGCATCCGGTCGAACATCACCGCCTGCGCGTTACAGTAGGTGACACCGTGCGTTCCGATCAGGTCGAGGGTCCGTTCCGGCTCGAAGTGGGTCTGGACGACAAGCGGGATCCCCCGTGAAAGCGCGCTCAGCATCGTGTTGTACCCCCAGACCCCACAGAACGGGAGCACACCGAGTGCGACGTCCTCGGACCCGAGCCCGAGGTAACCGCCGACGTTGTAGGAGTGGTTCAACACCGACCGGCTGGACTGAAGACAGCCCTTCGGGTCGCTGGTCGTCCCGCTCGTGTAGAAGACCGTCACCGGTGCCTCCGGGTCTGTGGCGGGCCCGGGACCGGTGTTACCCGCGAGCTCCGCGCCCCGGCCGAGGACCGCGTCGTACCCGCGGACCGCCGGGACCTCCGGGTGTGTCGACAGCCCGACGACGGCTGTCAGCGAGGGGATACTGTCGGGGTCGAACTCCTCCGGGGGCTGGTCGCGGACCTCGGGGACGACGTCGGCGAGCATCCCGAGATAGTCGTTCCCGAGAAACGACTCCTCTGTGAGCAGCACCGAACACCCCGAGTCCTCGAGCATGTACTCGAGTTCGTGGGTCCGGTACCGGGTGTTGACCGCGACCACTGCGGCACCCAGGTACGAGGCCGCCAGTTGTGCAGTTACCCACTCCGGGCGGTTGCCCAGCCAGACTGCGACCCGGTCGCCGGCGCCGACGCCCAGGTCCGCCAGCCCGCGGGCGAGCGCCTCGCTGTCGGCCAGCAGCTCCGCGTAGGTCGTCCGTTCGCCCCGGAAGTGCAGGGCGGTCGCGTCGGCCTCCCGGTCCGCAACTTCCCGGAGCCCCTCGTAGAGTGTCGCGTCAGGCCACTCGAGCATGCCCTCCCGTTCTCGACTCCCGGACAAAAAACTCCGCCCGGGGGGCCGGCGGCGGCCACGGGACGACGCACGATTTATTCCAGTTGCGCGTGTCACCCGTCCATATGGAGTTCGCCCAGTTCGTCGACGGCATCCTCCACGAGCCGACCCAGACCGAAGGGCGGGGGGTAGACCTGACCGCAGCCGAGGTGTACGAGGTGACCGGGCCGGGCCGGGTCGACTTCGGCGGCGGTGAGCTCGAACCGGCCGGGGTCGAGTCCCACCCGACACGGAAGCGCGACGAGAGTGACGACTACGCGTGGTGGCACCTCGACGCTGGCCAGTACCTGCTCGAGTACAACGAGTCTCTCGCTGCCGAGGACCTGGAGCTCACGATACAGGCCAGAGACGAGCTCCGGGCCCGCGGCGCGTCCCATCCGACGCTCGTCGTCACCGACCTGGACCGGATTCCCCTGTCGGTCGGCGGTGCCGGCATCCTGCTGAAGGAGAACGCGCGGGTGTCGACTGTCGTCGGCGCCGAGCCGGTTTGAGTGACGTCGCGGCGGGGAGCGGCCGACTCGAGTATCGTGGCGGGAAGCCGCTATTCATACTGCCGGACAGAAGTACGTGAAGACCGGTGTCGTGCAGTGGCCCGAAATC